>JAQCLG010000169.1 GCA_027592745.1 Pseudomonadota bacterium
AACCAGCTTGGCGACAAAGCCGACCATGCACTAACATTGAAACCGGACCAGTCAGCGAGGGCAGGTCAGCGCCTTCTTCAGGCGGTCCAGCGAGTCGGGGGCGGCCGGGTCAGGGCGCTGTTCCAGAGGCCGACCAGAGTACCCAGATGGCGCTGGAAGTCCCAGCCTTGCGCATGTTCGAAACCGGCCTAGCGACGTTCGGCCGGAAAGGGCCGCGAAACGATCGCAGCGGCTTCCTCGATCGTGCGGAACAGGTAACCGGCCGGGCCGACCCATTCGCGCAGGTCGGGCCGGATCTCCTGCATGAGCACGCCGACGCCGCTGGCCTGGGCCTCCGCGATCGCCATCGGCCAGCCCACCGTGTTGATCTCGGCCGAGGCCGTATAGACCAGCCAGGCGTGTTTCTTGTACTCGGCCGGCATCGCGCGCGGTTCGACCGGGCGCACCAGCGTGACCGGGTTGCCGCGCGACAGGTTGTAGGCCTTCAGCACCGACACGTCGTAGCCCATGGCGTAGAGGTTGAAGCGGCGCAACGGCATGGTCGCGGCCAGATCGATGTAGGCTTCCATGTTCTTCTTGGGCAGCGCCGCGCCCGTGTTCATGATCGCATCGCCGTTGGGTCCACGATCGAGGAAGCGGTCGATGCGCATCACCGGCGGGGCGGCGTGCAGCTTCTCGGGATTGGTGCCGGCCGCCAGCAGGCGTTCCATGGTGAAGGGAAAGGCCAGGGCGCCGGCGCAGGCCGCCCCGTTGATCGCGGCAATGGCCATGCACCGCACCTCGGGCAGGGGCGCCAGGACATCGAAGGAATGCAGCCGCACCGTGAACGATGCGCCCAGCCGGCAGGCCAGGTTGTGGGCCGTCACCGCGTTGTGCAGATAGTGGGCGTGGATCAGGTCCGGGCGGAACTCCGCGGCGAAGGCTGCCAGGGCCCCCCGCTCCTCGCCCGGGATGATGGTGAAGGGAAAATGGTCCTTGTAGGCCGCACTGGCCTGGGTGCGCGCCACGATGCGGATGTCGCAGCTGGGCCATAGCGCCTCGAGCTCGTTGGCGATGTAGGTTTCCGAGACCTGGGGATATTCCTGCAGCAGGTAAAGCACGCGGGGCTTGCGGGCGGCCATGGCGGTCAGCCTTCGGTCCGGGCGGGGCGGCGCCGGCGGGCAGGGCAGCATAACGCCCGGTTATCCACTGGATAGGAAGAACAGATTATCATCGTGCCCTGCCTCGTGAATACTGATGCGTCCGGGCGCGGACGTCCCGGATCCGGATCGTGACAGCCATGACGACGACATCGCATCTGCTGGACCAGTTGGGCAGCCTGGCTTGCCTGCCGCAGGAATCGGCCCGCGCCATGCCGCCGGGTATCTACCACGACCCCGGCATCGCCGCGCTGGAGCAGGAGCGCATCTTCCGCCGCGACTGGCAATGCGCCGGGCGCGCCGAATCGATCGCGGCGCGTGGCGACTGGTTCTCCTGGCAGATCGCCGACCAGCCGGTCCTGGTGGTGCGCGGCAGCGATGGTGCGATCCGCGCCCATGCCAACGTCTGCCGCCACCGCATGACCCGCCTGATGGAAGGCCAGGGCAACTGCCGGCGCATCGTCTGCCCCTACCACGCCTGGACCTACGACATCGACGGCAGACTGGTTGCGGCCCGGCACATGGAGCGCTCGCAAGGCTTCGATGCCGGCGCCATCACCCTCGCCCCGGTGCGCTGCGAGGTCTGGCACGGCTGGATCTACCTGACCCTCGATCCCGACGCCCGCCCGGTCGCCGAGCTGCTGGCACCGCTGGCCGAGATCGTCGCCGACTACCGCATGGACGACTATGTCGAGGTGCTGCGCCAGGACCATGTCTGGGACACCAACTGGAAGCTGCTCACCGAGAACTTCATGGAGGGTTACCACCTGCCGGTGGCCCATCGGAAGACCGTGGGCGCCTATTTCCCCGCCGAGGAGACCGAGTTCGGCGCCGGCTCCCACGAGGCCTTGACCTACCAGCTCTTCCAGAAGACCACCGATGCACCGATCGGCACCGCACATGCCGACAACACGCGCCTGCAGGGGCGCTGGCGCACCACTTCGGTGATGCCCACGGTGTTTCCCAGCCATATGTATGTCCTGGCGCCCGATCACCTCTGGTATCTCTCGCTGCAGCCGCGCGGCATCGGCCAGGTGGCGATCCGCTACGGCGTCGCCTTTGCGCCGGAGCGGCTTGCGGCGGCGAACGACCGCGAAAGGCTGGTCAAGGATGCGACCGACTTCCTCTGGGAGGTCAACCTCGAGGACCGCGATGTCGTCGAGGCGCTGTTTGCCGGCACGGCCTCGCCGCTGGCCCAGCCGGGGCCGCTCTCCTGGCTGGAGCGGGAAAACCACGATTTCGCCGGCTGGCTGGCGCGCCGCCTGACCGCCTGAGGGCGCCTTGCGCGTTCATTCCGTCGCCGACTTGCTTTAGGCTCCGCGCGACATCATCGAGCGGAGCAAATCATGGCCAAGATCGCCCTTGTCACCGGCGCAGGCAGCGGCATCGGCAAGGCCGTCGCGCATGCCTTCCTCGGCGCCGGCTACAGCGTCGCCCTGGCCGGCCGCCGGCGCGAGGCGCTGGAGAGCGCCATCGCCGAATCTGGCGCCCCGGCCGAACGCTGCCTGGCGGTGCCGACCGATGTCGCCGATGCCGATCAGGTCCATGCCCTGTTCGAGGCGACGCGCGAGCGTTTCGGCCGCCTCGACGTGCTCTTCAACAACGCCGGCATCGGCGCCCGCCCCGTGCCCATGGACGAACTTTCGGTCGAGGACTGGAAACGCGTCGTCGATACCAACCTCAACGGCGCCTTCTACTGCACGCGTGAGGCCTTCCGCCTGATGCGCCACCAGGACCCGCAGGGCGGTCGCATCGTCAACAACGGCTCGATCTCGGCCCATGTGCCGCGGCCGTTCTCGGGCCCCTACACGGCGACCAAACACGCCATCACCGGGCTCACCCGCTCGACCTCGCTCGACGGGCGCGCCTGGAACATCGCCTGCGGCCAGATCGACATCGGCAATGCCGAGACGCCGATGACCGTGAAGATGAAGGAGGGCCTGCTGCAGCCCAACGGCGACACCGTGCCCGAGCCGGTCTTCGACGTCGCCCATGTCGCCGCCGCCGTGCTGGCGATGTGCGAACTGCCGCTCGATACCAACGTGCAGTTCATGACGATCATGGCCACGGCCATGCCCTTCATCGGCCGCGGCTAGGAGCGCAGGCATGTTCATCGACGGCGCATGGGAACAGGGCAGGGCGACCTTCGCGGTCACCAGCCCGATCGACGGCAGCCACGTCGGCGACGCGCCCGATGGCGGGGCCGAGGATGCCCGCCGGGCGGTGGCCGCAGCCCATGCGGCCTTTCCCGGCTGGGCCGGCGCGACGGCCTACGAGCGCGCCGCGGTGCTCCAGAAGGCCCATACCCTCATGCTGGAGCGGCGCGAGGAACTGGCCCGTACCATGACCTCGGAGATGGGCAAGCCGATCCGCGCGGCCCGCATCGAGGTCGGCTACGGCGCCGATTTCCTGGCCTGGTATGCCGAGGAGGCCAAGCGCGTGCAGGGCCACACCGTGCCCTCGGCCCGGCGCGACCAGCGCTTCCTCGCCCTGCGCCAGCCGGTCGGTGTCGTCGCGGCGATCACGCCCTGGAACTATCCGGTCTCCATGATCGCGCGCAAGTTCGCCCCCGCCCTGGCTGCCGGCTGTACGATCGTGCTCAAGCCTGCCGAGGCCACGCCGCTCTGCGCCATCGCCATGATGAGGATCTTCGAGGACGCCGGCATCCCCAAGGGCGTCGTCAACCTCGTGACCTGCCGCGATCCCGCGCCGGTCGGCGAGGTCTTCGTTTCCGATCCCCGGGTGCGCAAGCTCACCTTCACCGGCTCCACCGCGGTCGGCCGGATGCTTGCCGGCAAGGCCGCCGCAAACATGAAGCGGGTTTCCTGCGAACTCGGCGGTCATGCACCCTTCCTGGTCTTTGCCGATGCCGATCCGGTGCATGCCGCCAAGGGCTGCCAGCTCGTGAAGTTCCTCAACACCGGGCAGGCCTGCATCAGCCCCAACCGCATCTTCGTTTCCCGCGACAACCTGGAGCCGTTCGTCGCGACGCTGGCCGAACGCGTCGCGGCCATGACGGCGGGCAGCAGTTTCGACGAGAAGGTCGCCATCGGTCCCCTGGTCAACGAGACCGCGCTGGACAAGATGGTCCGCCAGGTCGAGGACGCCCGCGCCAAGGGCGCGCAGGTCGTCTGCGGCGGCCACCGTCTCAACGAGAACGGCCTCGACCGCGGTTTCTTCTTCGCTCCCACGGTGCTGACCGGCGTGACGCCCGACATGGCGATCTACCGCGAGGAGACCTTCGGCCCGATCGCCCCGATCATCGCCTTCGACGACGAGAAGGAGGCGGTCGCCATGGCCAACGACACCCACTACGGCCTGGCCGCCTATATCTACACGCGCGACATCGCGCGCGCCTGGCGCACCTTCGAGGCGCTCGATTTCGGCATCATCGGCATCAACGACATCAACCCGACCTCGGCCGCCGCCCCCTTCGGCGGCATGAAGGACAGCGGCCTGGGCCGCGAGGGCGGGGCCGAGGGCATCGACGAGTATCTCGAGACCAAGCTCGGCGGTTTTGCCATCTGAGCCAGCCGTCACGAAGCCGTCACGGCTTCCATGGCAGGAGAGGCCTGGTTTCCAGCACAGGGTTCTGACGTGACCCAGCGTTTCGATCTCGCCGTCGTCGGCGCCGGCATCCTGGGCCTGGCCCATGCCCTGGCGGCCGTGCGCCGCGGCCTCTCGGTCGTCGTCATCGACCGCGATGCCCAGGCCAACGGAGCCTCGGTGCGCAACTTCGGCTTTGTCACCGTCACCAGCCAGCGCGCCGGCGCCCACTGGCGCCGCGCCTGGCGTTCGCGCGATGTCTGGGCGGAAGTCGCACCCCGGGCCGGGATCGATGTGCTCCAGAGCGGTTCGCTGATCGCGGCGCGGCATGAGGAAAGCCTGCCGCTGATCGAGGCTTTCCTCGCCACGCCGATGGGGCAGGGCTGCCGCCACCTGTCGCCGGACCAGGCGCGCACGGCCTGCCCCGGTCTTGCACCCGACGGCCTGCTCGGCGCCCTGTGGAGTCCGCACGAGCTACGCGTCGAATCGCGCACCGCGATTCCCCTGCTGGCGGCCTGGCTGGAGCGCGACCACGGCGTCGTCTTCCGGCGCCGCACAGCGGTGCACGGCATCGCCCTGCCGGAGATCGCGACCAGCGCCGGCAGGGTCGAGGCAGAGCACTGCATCGTCTGTCCCGGCGACGATTTCCTCGGCCTCTATCCCGAACGTGTCGCCGCGCTCGGTCTCACCCGCTGCCTCCTGCAGATGTTGCGCGTGCGCCCGGAGCCCGGCTTTCATCTCGCCCTGCCGGTGATGAGCGATCTCACCCTGGCGCGTTACGACGGCTATGCCATGTTGCCCCAGGCCGAACCGCTCCAGGCGCGCATCCGTTCCGAACGGCCGGCCTACCCGCAAGCGGGCATCCACCTGATCGCCGTCGCCTCGGCCGACGGCACGCTGGTGGTCGGCGACAGCCACGTCTATGCGGCGACACCCGAACCCTTCGCCAGCGAGGCGGTCGACGCCCTCATCCTCGACGAGCTGCAGGCAACCCTTGCCGTCGGCGATGCCCGCGTCGTCGAGCGCTGGACCGGGACCTATGCCTCGGGCCCCGAGCCCATGGTCATGGATGCGCCCGAAGACCGGGTGCGCCTGGTCATGGTGACCTCGGGCACCGGCGCCTCGACCTCCTTTGCCATCGCTGAAGAGACGATGGCCGACCTTTACGACTGAGCGGAAGGAAACCCGATGGCTCTCAGGGCGGTGATCTTCGACTGGGCCGGCACCATGGTCGATTTCGGCTCGCGCGCGCCGGTCGAGGCCTTCCGCGCGCTATTTGCCGAATTCGATACGGAGATCGCCGAGGCCGAGGCGCGCGGCCCCATGGGCCTCAACAAGATCGACCACATCCGCGCCCTTCTGGCCATGCCGCGGGTGGCGCAGGCCTGGGCGGGCGCCAACGGTGCTGCCGACGAGGATGCGGTCGCCCGGCTCTTTGCCCGCTTCCGCGAGATCGACGGCGATGTCGTTGCCCGTTTCACCGATCTGATTCCCGGCGCGGCAGAGGTCGCGGCCGCCCTGCGCGAGCGCGGCCTGAAGATCGGCTCCTCCACCGGCTACAACCGCGATGTCATGGCGGCCGTGCTGGAGGCCGCCGCGCGCCAGGGCTACCGCCCCGACAACCTGGTCTGCGCCGACGACCTGCCGGTCGGCCGGCCCAGCCCGATGATGATGTACCGCTGTTTCCTCGACCTCCAGGTCTGGCCGGCCTCGGCGGTGGTCAAGGTCGACGACACCGTGCCGGGCATCCTCGAGGGGCGCGCCGCGGGAAGCTGGACGGTCGCCCTGGCGCTGTCGGGCAATGCCGCGGGCATCGCCGTGGAGGATCTGGCCGACCCCGACGCGCCCCATGTCGAGGAGGCCCGCGCACGGGCACAGGAAATGCTCCGGGCCGCAGAACCCGATTACATCATCGATACGGTGGCCGACCTGCTGCCCGTGATCGAGGAGATCGAGCAGCGCATGGCCTGAGCCCTCAGCCCGCAGGCTGGCGCCGCCGCAGGGCGAAGGTGAGCGGGCGCCAGAAGGCCTGCAGGGTGACCGCCGTCAGCACGATGGCGCCACCCACCAGGGTCAGTTCGCTGGGCACCTCGGCGATCACCAGCCAGACCCAGAGCGGCGACAGCACGGATTCGGCCAGCGACAGCAGGGTCAGTTCGCCGGCCGGGATGTGCCGGGCGCAGAAGGTGTAGAGCCCGTTGCACAGGCCGCTGATGAAGATGCCCTGGAGCATGGCGTAGGCAAGGTCGTGCGCCGAGATCGCGAAATCGTCGATCAGCGGGATCACCAGCAGCGCGGCGAACAGTCCCGACAGCGCCACGGCTGGGATCAGGTCGACGCCCTTGCCGAAACGCAGCAGCACGACATAGGCGCCCGAGATGACGACGGCGCAGAGCGCCATCAGGTTGCCGAACCAGCTGCCCACGGCAAAACCTTCCCAGACCATCACGGCGACGCCGGCCAGGGCCAGGCAGACGGCGACCACGGTCAGGCGCGACATCGCCTCGCGCAGCAGCAGCCAGGCCAGGCCGCCGGCGATGAAGGGGCAGGCGGCGTTGAGGAAGGAGATGTTGGCGATCGTCGTCGCCTTGATCGCGAAGAGATAGAAGATCGAGGAACCGCCCAGGGTCAGCGCCGCAAAGAAGCCGATCGGCCCCAGCGCCCGGAACGAGGCGAAGGTGCGCCCGCGGTAGCGCCAGAAGACGAAGACGAGCAGGGCAAAGGAGAGGCTGAGGCCGCGATAGAAGATGATCTGGGCCGCCCCGGCTTCCTCGATCTGGCGGAAGACCAGGCCCGACATGCTCCAGGCGATGGCCAGCGCGAGCGCCAGCAGCACATAGGTC
>JAQCLG010000170.1 GCA_027592745.1 Pseudomonadota bacterium
GGGTGCCCCGAAAGTTTTTTTCCTCATGCCCGCGCAGGCGGGCATCCAGACGCACCAGGGGCAGAGGCAAGAAGCGCGACGGTATAGCCGAGCCAACAACCGAAAAGGCGGAGCATCTGGATGCCCGCCTGCGCGGGCATGAGGAGCGTGGTGGACAGGGCGCTGGCCGCTGCACCACCGCTCACTGCGTCGGGTCCCGTCCCTCGACGCCGGCGCGGGCGCGGCGGGTGAGCCACCAGCCGTACGGGTCGGGCCAGCGGGCGTAATCGGGATCGGCGCCCAGGGTCACGGCCGCCTGCAGCGGCCAGAAGGGGTTGGCCAGCAGCTCGCGGCCCATGGCGACGAGGTCGGCCGCGCCGTCGGCGACGACGGCGTTGGCGTAGTCGGGATCGAGGATGAGGCCCACGGCCATGGTCGCGATTCCTGCCTCGCGCCGGACCTGCGCCGCCCAGGGCACCTGGAAACCCTGTCGCCGCCTGACCTGTGCGGCCGTGACGGCACCTGCGATGCCGCCCGAGGAGCAGTCCAACACATCGACGCCGCGGCCCTTGAGTTCTCCCGCCAGCACAACGGTGTCCTCGATCGTCCAGCCGTCCTGGCTGCCATCGACACTGGAAACGCGGAAGAACAGCGGCAGGTCCTGCGGCCAGACTCCGCGCACAGCCTCGGCGACCGCCAGCGGGAACGCCATCCGCCCCTGCCTGCCGCCGCCCCAGCGGTCGTCTCGCCGGTTGGAGATGGGCGAAAGGAAGCTGTGCAGCAGATAGCCGTGGGCGCCGTGGATCTCGATGACCTTGAAGCCGGCTTTCAGCGCCCGCGCAGCAGCCGCCGCAAAGGCATCGACCAGGCCGAGGATATCGCCGTCGCTCAGTTCGGCCGGCGCGTGCCAGCCGTCCATGTAGGGGATGGCCGAGGGCGCCACGGTCTGCCAGGGGGCATCGCCGCGGGCGGCCTCGTCGGCCTCCGTCAGCGCCAGGTTGCCTTCCCATGGCCGCTGGGCGCTGGCCTTGCGCCCGGCATGGCCGATCTGGATGCCCGGCACCGCGCCGTAGCCGGCTACGACGGCCGCGATCTCCGAGAGGCCCACGACATGGTTGTCGCTCCACAGGCCGACGTCGCCATGGGCGATGCGCCCGCGCGCCTCGACCGCCGTCGCCTCGACGAAGACGATGCCCGCGCCGCCGCGCGCCAGGGCCGTGTGGTGGTCGCGGTGCCATTCGGTGACGTGGCCGTCGAGCGCCGAGTACTGGCACATGGGCGAGACGACGATGCGGTTGCGCGTCGTGACGCCGCGTAGGGTGAACGGCGCGAAAAGGGGCGGCAGGTCGGTCATGCGGGCTTGAGCCTTGCTGGTTGCCCGGCCACGATGGCCGACCCCGCCGACGACCGCAACGGAGTCCCCGTCCCATGGCTTCCCGCAACGAGCCCGCCTTCGATGCCGACGAGATGTTCGAGGGCCTGCGCGACTGGGTGTTGACTGAAAGCCCCACGGTCCATGTCGCCGGCGTCAACGCCATGATGGACAAGGCCGAGGCCGCCATGGCCCGCCTGGGGGCCAGCATCGACCGCCAGCCCGGCGTCGACGGTTACGGCGACATCGTCATCGCCAGCGTGCCCGGTCGCCGCGAGGGGCCGGGCGTCCTGGTGCTGGGCCATCTCGACACCGTGCACATGACCGGCACGCTCGACGGGCCGCTGCCCTTCCGCCGCGAGGGCGACCGCATCTACGGTCCCGGCATCTACGACATGAAGGGCGGCATGTTCACGGCGACCCATGCGCTGGCCCAGCTCCTGCGTGCCGGCGAGACGCCCGAATTGCCCGTCACCTTCATGTTCATCTCCGACGAGGAGGTCGGCAGCCCCTCGACGCGCGCCCGCATCGAGGCGGTCGCCGCGCGCCACAAGTACGTGCTGGTGCCCGAACCGGCCAAGGGCGAGACCGGCATGCTGGTCACCGGCCGTTTCGCCTTCCTGCGTTTCACCGTGATCATCGACGGCAAGCCGGCCCATGCCGGCTCCCAGCTTGCCCGCGGCCGCAGCGCCATCGCCGAGATGGCGCGCCAGATCGTCGCCATCGAGGCCATGACCGACGGCGAGCGCGGCATCACCTACAGCGTCGGTGTCGTGAGCGGCGGCACCTTCGTCAACGTCGTGCCGATCCGCTGCACCGCCCAGGTCCTGGCCGTCGCCCCCTTCGCCGCGGCCATGGACGAGATCCGCGAGAGGATGGCGGCGTTGAAGGCAATCAACCCCGACTGCACGGTGACGGTCGAACCCGGCCCCGTGCGCCCGCTGTTCGAGCCCAGCGAAGGTACGCTCGCGCTCTACGGCAAGGCCGAAGCCATCGCGCAGGAAATCGGCTTCACGCCCGGCCACGGCCAGTTCGGCGGCGGCAGCGACGGCAACTTCACCGGCGCGCTCGGCTTGCCCACCCTCGACGGCCTCGGCCTCATGGGCGACGGCGCCCACACCCACGAGGAACACGTCCTCTACAGCTCGCTGGTGCCGCGGGCGAAGCTGCTGGCGGGGTTGTTCAGGACGCTGGACTGAAGCTCTCTTTCCACTGTCATCCCACTCTCTCTACCGTCATCCCGGACAAGCGGCGTAGCCGCGCCGATCCGGGACCCATGCCGGAACGCTTCCACAAGCGGCGCGATCATGGCGTCGTTCCGGCATGGGTCCCGGCTCTCCGCTGCGCGTCGGCCGGGATGACGGTGGGAGGAGGCGGTCGCCCCTCAGCCCTTCCAGTGCGGCGGGTAGGTGTTGTCGTAGCCCGGCAGAGCCTTGATCCTGGCGCGCCAGGCCGACAGCGCCGGATAGGCGTCCCAGCCCTTGTCGAAGCCCAGGCCGAAGGCCTTGACCTCCGGGCGCGCGGCCAGGCGGAAGAACAGCTCGAAGTGCGGATAGGCGACGAGATCGGCCGCACTCATGGTTTTGCCGACCAGCCAGTCGCCCTTGGACAGCGCCGCCTCGTAGCGCGCCAGTTCCTCGCCCACGGCGATGGCCGAGGCCTTCACCTCCTCGGCCTTCTCCTCCATCTTCTTGTAGAAGACCGCGCCGGAGATGGCGTGGGTGTGGTGCTGGAAATAGGCGGCGTGCTCCAGCACGGCGCGCCAGATCGCCCCGGTCTGCTCCGCATTGCTGCCGAACAGGGCCGGCTGGGGCGCCTTGGCTTCCAGCCACGCCAGGATCGCGTTCGATTCGGCGATGGTGAAATCGCCGTCCCTGACCACCGGCACCTTGCCGCGCGGGTTCATGGCGAGGAACTCCGGCTTCTTCAGGTCGCCATCGGAGAACGACAGCAGGTGCCCGGTGTAGGGCACGCCCTTGACCTCCATCGCCAGCATGACGCTCCACGCGAACGGCGAACCCGAACCCCAGAATACCTCGACGGCCATGACTCGATCCCCTTGCTGCCGGCACCCTCGCCGGGGCGCGGATGCTAGGGCCGGCGAGGGCAGGGACGCAATCGCGTTCCTCCCCCCACTGTCATGGTCCGGCTTGATCCCCCGATCAAGTCGGGGGACACCATCCATGCTGTGACCGTGCAGCTGGCGCGCCTTTGGTGTGGTGCGGCACGGGCGTCACAGCATGGACCCTCCGGTCGAGCCGGAGGGTGACATGTTGGAAGGGGGCATCGCCTCCCTACACCACCACCAGGTTGCGTGGGTGCTTCGACAGCACCTCCAGGCCGTTCTCGGTGACCAGGAAGCTGTCGATCCAGGCGGCACCCGAACCGCCGGGCCAGTTGTCCCAGACGTCGAACTGGTTCTCCAGGTTGAAGACCTGGCCCGGCGTCAGGTAACGCTCGCCCAGCTCCGGGCGCGGCTTGACCCAGTGGCTGCCGCACCAGTCGGGCGGCATGGCGATCCCCAGCGAATAACCGCCGACGAACCAGACGTGTTTGCGCAGGCCGGCCGCGTCGATATAGGCGTCGGCGACCTCCTGCACCTTCGAGAGCGGGTCGCCCACCTTCACGCCTTCCACAACCGCCGGCGTGCAGCCGGCCGACTTGTCCATCATCGCGGTCCAGCGCGGGTCCGGCTCGCCGAGCGAGAAGGTGCGGTTGACGTTGACGTGGTAGCGGTGGAGGCAGCCGCAGAAATCGACGAAGACGAGGTCGCCCCGGCGGATGCGGCGGTGCTGGGGCGGACTGTGGTGGGTGCCGGCGCGCGGGCCCGAGCCGATCATGCTGCGGATGCCGGGATAACCCCCGCCCGCGGCCATCATGCTGGCCATGATGACGCCCTCGAGCTGCGTCTCGATGACGCCTTCGGCGATCGCGTCGCGGGCGGCGGCCATGGCGTCGTCGGCGATGGCGGCGGCCCGGCGCACCACGGCGATCTCGGCCGGCGACTTCACGAAGCGCAGTTCCTCGACCAGGTACGAGGCGTCCGACACCCTGGCGCCGCCGGCCTTCAGCGCGCTTTCCAGCTCGGCATAGACCAGGGCATGGGGCGCGAAGTTCCACGGCTGGATGCCGATGCGGCTTTTGCCCAGGCCGCGCGCGGTGATGCCTTCGACGACCTGGGGCAGGTGCTCGCGATCGTAGGTCGTGACGTGCCAGTCGGTGATCTCGGGCGTCGTCGAGACGATGGTGGTGTGGCTGGGGCTGTCGAAGAAGGTCGTCTCGTCGCGGTCGGCGCGCAGCAGCAGGCCGGTCAGGTTCTTCAGGTGATACCAGATCATGTCGTAGCCGGTCAGCCAGGTCAGGTCGGCCGGGTTGGTGACGTAGATCGCATCCAGTTCGGCCGCGGCCATGGCCTCGCGCACGCGGCGGCGGCGGTCGGCGTATTCCTGGCTGGTGAAGGGCTGCTCCCAGTCGATCTGGTCGCGCAGGTGGCTCTGGATCATGGCTTCCTCGAACGTGGCATGTAAGGGCGGTGGACAAGTCGAGTGTAGCAGGCGACCGGCCCATGGCGAGCGGGTTTCGGCCCGGCGCGGCTTTGCTTATGGTGGCGCCCCCATGACCCCGACCCCCGACGACCCCAAGTACCGCGTTCTCGACGAAACCTTCGGTTTTACGGCCTTCCGGCCGGGCCAGGAGGCGGTGGTCGACGACCTGCTGGCCGGCCACCACACCCTGGCGGTGATGCCCACGGGCGCCGGCAAGTCGCTGTGTTTCCAGGTGCCCGCGCTCGTACGTGGCGGCCTGACCGTCGTCGTCTCGCCCCTGGTCGCGCTGATGGAGAACCAGGTCGCCGCCCTGCAGCTTGCCGGCGCCGCGGCCGAGGCGATCAACTCAGGCCGCCCGCGCGAGGCCAATGTCGCGACCTGGCGGCGCGTGAAATCGGGCGAGGTCACCCTGCTCTACATGTCGCCCGAGCGTCTGATGACCGAGCCGATGCTCGCCGCGCTCTCCGCCCTGCCGCTCTCCATGTTCGTCGTCGACGAGGCCCACTGCATCTCCCAGTGGGGCCACAGCTTCCGCCCGGAATACCGCGACCTGCAGCGCCTGGGCGAACTCTTCCCCGGCATCCCGATCGGCGCCTTCACCGCCACCGCCGATGCCGTCACCCGCGACGACATCGTCGCGCGCCTCTTCGGCGGGCGGGCGCAGGTTCATGTCGCCGGCTTCGACCGGCCCAACATCCGCCTGATGGTCGCGCCCAAGGACAACGTGCGCCGCCAGCTCCTGGCCTATGTCGCCGAGCACCAGGGCGAATGCGGCATCGTCTACTGCCTCTCGCGGGCCAAGACCGAGGAGGTCGCGGCCCAGCTCGAACAGGCCGGCCACAAGGCGCTGGCCTACCACGCCGGGATGGACGCCGAGGCGCGCAGCCGGCGGCTCGACACCTTCATGACCCAGCCCGGCACGGTGATGGTGGCGACCATCGCCTTCGGCATGGGCATCGACAAGCCGGACGTGCGTTACGTCGCCCATGTCGACCTGCCGGCCACGATCGAGGCCTATTACCAGGAACTGGGCCGCGCCGGGCGCGACGGTGCGCCGGCCGAGGCCCAGCTTTTCTTCGGCCTGCAGGACATCCGCCTGCGCCGCGTCTTCATCGACCAGAGCGAGGCCGACGAGGCGGTCAAGCGGGTCGAGAGCCGCAGGCTCGATGCCCTGGTCGCCTATTGCGAGGCGGTCGAATGCCGCCGCGCCTCGCTGCTGGCCTATTTCGGCGAGACCGTGGAGCCCTGCGGCAACTGCGACGTCTGCCTCAATCCGCCCACGGTGGTCGACGGCACCGAGCTGGGCCAGAAGGTGCTGGCGACCGTCGCGCGCACCGGCGAGCGTTTCGGCACCGCCCATATCGTCGACAGCCTGCTCGGCCATGCCACCGAGAAGATCGAGAAGTTCGGCCACCACACCCTCTCGACCTTCGGCGCCGGACGCGAGCACAAGGGGCCGGTCTGGCGCGCCGTGATCCGCCAGCTTGTCTCCTCGGGTTTCCTGGAGATCGACGTCGGCGGCTACGGCGGGCTGGCCATGACCCCGCGCGGCCACCGCCTGCTCAAGGGCGAGGAAAGCGTGCGCCTGCGCACCGACAGCCTGGGCCGTGCCGCCGGCGCGCGGAGCAAGGCGACACGCGCACCCGAACCGGTCGGCGATCCCGTGGCGCTCGACCTGCTGCAGCGCCTCAAGGAGACGCGCCTGGCCCTGGCGCGCGAACGCGGCGTGCCGCCCTATGTCATCTTCCACGATGCCACGCTGATCGAACTGGCCAGCCGGCGCCCGACCAGCCGCGACGAGTTTGCCGAGATCCACGGCGTCGGCGCGAGCAAGCTGCGCAACTTCGCCGACACCTTCCTGGCCGCCATCGCCGGGCACACGGCCGGGCAGGGCTAGACAAGACTCACGTCCTCAGGGCAACAGGCCGATGTCCTCGGCGTGTCTGGCGAGCCAGTCGAAGGTGCGGTGGTAACGCCCGGTCATCACCAGGTGAAAGTCGATGTTATGGCGGTTGAGTTCGCTGAGCGTCATCGCCTCGACCCCGGGGATGCCCATGATCGCATGGGCGATGATGGAATCCCGGTCGTTGTCCGAGCCGTAGAGATAGGCAAGCCACCCCGGCACGCCCTGCCGCAGCTCGCCCGACAGCCGCTGCGTCTCCTCGCGGGTCACCGCGAGTTTTTCATCGGGGGTCAGCCTGCTGCCGTCGGGGCGCGGCGCGACATCGGCGGTGCCCGCCGCGCACAGGATGCGCGTCGCGCCCAGGGCGATGCCGGCGCGGATCGCGACAAGGCCGCCCATCGAACTGCCGTAGAAGGCGACGTGGCGGCAGCCCAGCCCTTGTGCGATCGCGCCGATCGCCTGCCGCGTGTCGGCCATGGTTTCGCCGAAGGCCGAGACACCCTGGCGGTAGTGCGACTGGGAGAGGTCGCGCAGGTAGAGCACGTGGAAGCCGGCCTGCTGGGCCCAGCGGTCGATGAAGTTGAGCGGTATGCCCATGCGCCCGTGATCCTCCCCCACTGAATTGGTCCATCCTGAAGTTTTGGAAGGAGGGCCAGAAATGGCGATGAAGC
>JAQCLG010000016.1 GCA_027592745.1 Pseudomonadota bacterium
AGCACCGCCGCGGCAGCCTCGCGCAGGGCGGCGGGATCGAGGCCGCCGAGCAGGGCCGGCAGCATGCCGACGCAGGAGAGCACGGCGTAACGCCCGCCGATCGCCGGGTCGTGGTCGAAGATCGCGGCGCCGTGGGCCTCGGCGAAGTCGCGCAAAGGCCGGCTGCCCGGTTCGACGATGGCGGTGAAGCTGTCGCCATCCAGCGGCGCGCCCGCGGCCGCGCGCCAGTCGGCCGCAAGCATGGCCTGGGCCATGGTCTCGACGGTGGCGCCGGACTTGGAGACGGCAAGGACATGGGTGCGGGAAGGCTCCAGACCCGCCAGCGTGGTCTGCCAGGTCCAGGGATCGACGTTGTCGACCAGGTGGCAGCGCAGGCGCGGGGCATCGGCCAGAGCAAGCAGGGTGCGCGCACCCAGGCTGGAACCGCCGATGCCCAGGAGCAGGACGTCGTCGGCCCGTGCCGCGATGGCATCGGCGCGGCGCGCCAGGCCGGCCAGATCGGCGCGTTCGCGGGCGATGGCCAGGCAAGGCAGGCGGCCTGCCGCAAGGTCGGCGGCAAGCGCCACACAGGCCTCGCCCAGCGCGGCCGTACACGGCTCCTTGTGCGCGACGGGTGCACGGTCGAGCGATTGATCGTAGGGCTGCGCTGTCATGGGTTCCTCGGTCGCCAGATTACTGCGGAAGGCGGCGGGAGGGAACAAGGGGCATGGTCACCGGTCCCGGGCCGCGCCGGGTTCAACGCGCCGGGCGGCAACAGGCTGCAGGCCGATCGCGGATGGGAAGCACTAGTTGGTGACGTCCGCCTCGATCCCCTCGGGCCGGCCGGTGACGACCACGAGCAGGTTGTCGGGATCGAGCAGGCGGCGGGCAACGCGCTGGACGTCCTCGGCGCTCACCGCCTCGATGTGGGCATTGCGCGTCTCCAGGTAGTCGGCGCCCAGGCGGTCGAGCTGCATGGAGACGAGCATCGAGGCGATGGCCGCATTCGACGAAAGCTGCAGCGGGAAGGAACCGGTGAGATAGGCCTTGGCATCGTCGAGTTCGGTCTGGGTGAGACCGTTTTCGACGACATCGGCGAGCACGCCGCGGACGACTTCGAGGGTCTCGGCGGCACGTGCGTTCTGGGTGCCCGCCGAGCCGAGCCAGAGGCCGGCGTGTTCATAAGGGTAGAGATAGGTGCCGACAGAATAGACCAGGCCGCGCTTGTTCCTGACCTCCTCGAACAGGCGGGTGTTCAGGCCGCCGCCGCCCAGCGCCTTGTTGAGCACGAAGGCGGCGTAGAAATCGGGGTCGTCGCGGGAAATGCCGGGCAGGCCGAAGGCGATGGCGGCCTGGGGCACGTCCATGTCGATGACCTCGACGCGGCCGGCCCGGGCCGTGACGTCGGGCACGTCGAGCGGTGCGCCGGCCTGCGGCAGCCCGGCGAAGGCGCGGTCGACCAGCGGCCCCAGGGTTTCGGCATCGATCGCACCGACCGCCGAAACCACCAGGCGATCGCGGGCAAAGGCGCCGTTGACGTAGTCCTGCAGGTCCTGCGCCGTGATCGCGCCGACCGATTCGGGGGTGCCGTCGACCGGCCGGCCATAGGCATGGTCGGGGAAGGCCGCGGCGCTGAAGGCCTGCCAGGCGACGGCATCGGGGTTCTGCGCGTCGTTCCGGAGGTTGATCACGATCTGGCCGCGGATGCGCTCGACCGGCTCGGGATCGAAACGGGGCTCGTTGAGCGCCAGGCGCAGCAGGTCGAAGGCCTCGTCCTGGTTCTGCGTGAGCGTGGTCAGGCTGCCGTGGAACTCGTCGCGCCCGGCATCGAAGGAGAGCTGCACGGAAAGTTCGTCGAGCCGGTCCTGGAAGGACTTGCTGTCGAGTTCGCCGGCACCCTCGTCGAGCAGGCCCGAGACCATGTTGGCGATGCCCGGCTGGTCGGCCGGATCGAGCGAGGCGCCGCCGCGGAAGGCAAAGTCGAGGGCCAGGATCGGGATCGTCGGTTCGTTCTTCAGCCAGACCTCGATACCGGCCGGCGTCGTGAAGGTCTCGATCCCGGCGGCATGGGCCGGGACGTGGGAGCCGGCCAGGGCCAGGATCAGGAGGACGGCAGGTTTCAGGCCATCAAACATCGTCGTCTCCCTGGGGCAGCAGGACGCCGGTCACTTCGGTCTGGGGCACGAAGACGGCGCGGGCGGCGGCATTGACCTGCTCGACCGTGACCGCCGCGATCCTCTCGGGCCATGCCTCGATCTCCTCGATGGTCAGGCCGACCGCCAGGGAGGCGCCGTACCAGCGCGCGATGGAGGAAACGCTGTCGCGGGCATAGATCAGGTCGGCGGCCATGCGCGACTTGGCACGTTCAAGCTCGACCTCCGTGATGCCCTCGGCGAGCAGGTCGGCGATGGCGGCGCGCAGGGCGGCCTCGGCCTCCTCGGCGGTGCGGCCGTCGGCGGGCACGATCCAGAACCCGAAACGCGAGGGATCGACCGCATCGGAATCGTACCAGGCGCCGGCGGTGGCGGCGACGCCCTGGTCGACCACGAGGTCGCGGTAGAGCCGGCTGGTGGTCGAGCCCGAAAGCACCTGGGCCAGGGCTTCCAGGGCATAGGCCTGTTCGGACGGGCCGGTGACATGGGTCGGCGCCATGTAGGAAAGCTGGATGCTGGGCTGGGCCGCACGCGGGTCTTCCATGACGACGCGGCGGGCCGCCGACTGCGGCGGATCGGCGGCGCGTTCGCGCGGGGTAAGCTCGACCGCGGGGATCGCGCCATAGATGCGCTCGGCCAGCGGGCGGACCTCCTCGAGGGTGACGTCGCCGGCGATCACCAGGATGGCGTTGTTGGGCGCGTAGTGGGCGCGATAGAAATCGACGACGTCCTGATGGGTCAGGCCCAGGATTTCATGGTTCCAGCCGATCACCGGCCAGCCGTAGGGATGGATGTAGTACTGCGCGGCGCGGACCTGTTCGGCGAGGATCGCCGAGGGGTTGTTGTCGGTCCTCATGCGGCGTTCCTCGAGGATCACCTGGCGCTCGGTCTCGACGTCCTCGTCGGACATCACCAGGCCGGTCATGCGTTCGGCCTCCAGCTCCATGACGAGTTCCAGCCGATCGGCCGCGACGTTCTGGAAATAGGCGGTGTAGTCGTAGCTGGTGAAGGCGTTCTCGGTGCCGCCGTTGCGCGCCACGATGTAGGAGAACTCGCCGTCGGGCATGTTTTCGGTGCCCTTGAACATCAGGTGCTCGAGAAAGTGGGCAAGGCCGTTCTTGCCCGCGGTCTCGTCGGCCGAGCCGACGCGGTACCAGACCATTTGCGTCACCACGGGGGCGCGGTGGTCGGGGATGACGACGACCTCCATGCCGTTGTCGAGCGTGAAGCTCTGCGCCCCGAACATGTCGGCGCGAGCCGGCAGGGCCAGGACAAGCAGCAGCAGGACGGGAAACAGACGTGGCAAGCGGTGCATGGGCGCCCTCGGTTGCGGAACGGCGGACAGTCAGGGGGGAGATTGTGGCAGGGCCGTGGCCCTGCACCCCGCCTCGCGCGGCTGTGAAGTCGCGTGCGCAGGCGGGCGCGACGCGGGGCCCGCGCCTAGAAGATGCCGAAGATGCTGTCGAACCAGCTGTCGTCCTCGATCGGCGTGCCCTGCTCGATGGCGACGTCGCTGCCGATTTCCGGGCCCTCCTGGATCTCGACGGCGCCGCCGCCGGAATGGTCGCCGAACAGCAGCACGTCGACCAGCTCGGGATCGCCCGCCAGCAGCGCGTTGTCGTGGTTGAGGGTGCGGCGGATGCCGGGATCGGCCTCCAGCACGCCGGCGCGCACCAGCAGGTTCTGCTCGCCCATGGTGGCGTCGAGCATGGTGACGTTGATTTCCGCCGCGACCGTGTCGTCGGCGATGACCGTGCTCTCGGCCTGGTTCGGGTTCTCAGGGCGCAGGCCGTATTCGGGCGGCACGGTGAGGGGAATGGCGCGCGAGGCGGTGACCTCGCTGGGCGGCATGTAGCCGCGGCCTTCCTGCTCGTGGACGCTGCCGCAGGCGCCCAGCAGCATCACGCCCAGGGCCAGGGCTGCGGGAACGAGCGCGCGGGAAACGGTCGGGCGGGAAACGGTGGGGCGAATCATGGCGTCAGAAGATGCCCTCGAGCAGGCCCTTTTCCTCGGGCTCGACGACCACGGCCTGGAAGTCGCCGGCATTGGCCGGCAGGCCGAGCGCGGCGTTGTTCTGCAGGCGCTGCTTCTCGGCGGCCGGGTCGATCACGACCTCGGTGTCGTCGGGGTGTTCGAGCCAGAACTGCAGCTCCTCGAAGAAGCCGTGTTCGGTGACGATCCTCTTGTGCTCGATGTCGATCGTCTCGCGGATCTCGGGCTCGTTGGCATCGGTCTCGGCCTGGACCATCAGCATCGTCTCGGCGGCGCTGGCCCCGACGGTGCTGCCGGGATCGCCGCCCAGGAGCACGGCCATGGCCTGCTGCTGGGGCTGCAGTTCCTGGGGCCGGGCCATGCCGGGCTGGGGCTGGGGCAGGACGTCGAGCGTGGGCGGCATCTCCAGGGGCGCACGCGTGACGACGTTGAACTCGTCGGGCGAGCTCTTGTTGACGCCCAGGGCATCGCGCAGGTTGCTGCAGCCGCCCGTCGAAAGGCCCAGGGCAAGCAGCAGCACGCCCGGCAGGGCGGCGCGGCGGCAGGTGGCAAGGCGTGACATCATGGTCCAACCATAATCCGAAACGGTGCCGGGCGGAAACGCCGCAGCGGCACAATCGCGCGGCGTGTTCATCGGCCCTTCGTCTTGCCCGGGGTTCGTGGCGTCATCATGGCATCGACCACGAGCAGCAGCACGCCGACGGTGATCGCGGCATCGGCGATGTTGAAGGCGGGCCAGCTGTAACCGGCGACATGGACGTCGAAGAAGTCGGCCACGGCGCCGTAACGCACCCGGTCCAGGGCATTGCCCAGCGCCCCGCCGATCACCAGGCCGATGGCGACGACCGGCAGGGGTTTCTGCGCCTGGCGCAGCCAGAACACCAGGCCGAGCGAGATGGCGACCGCGAGCGCGGTCAGCAACCAGCGCGTCGTCTCCTCGCCGCCGCTGAACATGCCGAAGCTGACCCCCCGGTTCCAGACCATGACGATGCGGAAGAACCCGGTGATCTCGACGGGCTGGAAGTTCAGCCCGTTCAGGAACTCGATCAGCACCGCCTTGGAGACCTGGTCGGCGACCAGCACCACCGCGGCGACGGCAAGGCCGTAACGCAGGGCGCGGGCGGGCGTCAGGAGCCGACCTCCGAGACATCGGCGACCTCGGCAACGGCCGTGGCGCAGCGCCGGCAGGTGTCGGACATGATCGGGTCCTGCCCGACCTCCTCCAGCACCATCCAGCAACGCTCGCAGCGCTGGCCGTCGGCCATGTGGACGATGACGCCGATGTCCCTGACGTCCTCCAGCCGGTACGCCTCGGCGGGCGCCTCGCCCTCCTGGACCGTCACCGCGGAGGTGATGGCGATCTCGGCGAGATCCAGGTCCTCCAGCGCGGTGATGTCGGCGGCCGTCGCCCAGACGTGGGGATGGGCCTGCAGGCTCGCACCCAGGCGCTTCTCGCGCCGCTCGACCTCGATCGCGCCGGTGACGACGCGGCGCAGACGGCGGACCCTGGCCCACCTGGCCGCCAGCCTGTCGTCGCGCCAGTCGGCGGGCACGTCGGGGAAGAGGCGGCGGTGGACGCTTTCACCCTCGCCGGGGAAGCGCGTCAGCCAGGCCTCCTCGGCGGTGAAGGCGAGAATCGGCGCAAGCCATGCCGTCAGGCAGGAGAACAGGTGGTCGAGCACCGTGCGCGCGGCGCGCCGGCGCACGGTGTTGGCGGCATCGCAGTAGAGCGCGTCCTTGCGGATGTCGAAGTAGAAGGCCGAAAGGTCCGTGGCGCAGAAGTTGTGGAGCGCGATGAACAGCTCGTGGAAATCGAAGTCGGCGATGTTCTGGCGCACCTGGGTATCGAGTTCGGCCAGGCGATGGAGCACCCAGCGCTCCAGCTCGGGCATGTCGGCGACGTCGATGCGTTCCTCGTCCGAGAAACCCGCAAGGTTGCCCAGCAGGTAACGCAGCGTGTTGCGCAGGCGCCGGTAGCTGTCGGCTTGGTACTTCAGGATCTCGTCGGAGATGCGCAGGTCTTCGCTGTAGTCGGCCGAGACGACCCAGATGCGCAGGATGTCGGCGCCGAGCTGGTCGATGACCTTCTGGGGCGCGACGACATTGCCCAGCGACTTCGACATCTTGCGGCCCTCGCCGTCCATGACGAAGCCGTGCGTCAACACCGCGTCATAGGGCGCGCGCCCGCGGGTGCCGCAGCTTTCCAGCAGCGAGCTGTGGAACCAGCCGCGGTGCTGGTCGGAGCCTTCGAGATAGAGCGAAGCGGGCCATTGCAGGTCCGCCCGCTGCTCCAGACAGAAGGCGTGGGTCGAACCGGAATCGAACCAGACGTCGAGGATGTCGCGGACCTGTTCGTAGTCCTGCGCCTTGTAGTCGTTGCCAAGGAAACGCTGGGGGTCGTCGGCGAACCAGACGTCGGCCCCCTCCTCCTCCACGGCTTGGGCGATGCGGTCGATGACGGCCTGGTCGCGCAGGATCTCGCCGGTCTCCTTGTGGACGAAGACGGCGATGGGCACGCCCCAGGCGCGCTGGCGCGAGAGCACCCAGTCGGGCCGGGTCTCGATCATGCCGCGCAGGCGGGTCTTGCCGGCGGCCGGCACGAAGCGGGTGGCGTCGATCGCGGCGAGCGCGGTGTCGCGCAGGCCGCCATGCTCCATCGAGACGAACCACTGGCTGGTGTTGCGGAAGATGAGCGGGGCCTTCGACCTCCAGCTATGGGGATAGCTGTGGCGCAGGCTGGCCTTGCCCAGCATCGCCCCGCTGGCGGCAAGCGTGCGGATGACGGCGCCGTTGGCATCGCCCTCCTTGCCCTCGGGTGTGAGCACGCGGGCGCCGGCAAAGAGCGGCACATGGTCGAAATAGGCGCCGTCCTCGCCCACGGTATGGGGCACCTCGATGCCGTTTGCCATGCCCAGCACCCAGTCCTCGGCGCCATGGCCCGGCGCAATGTGGACGAAGCCGGTGCCCTGCTCGGTGGTGACATGGTCGCCCGCCAGCAGGGGCACGTCGTAGTCGTAGCCCTGGCCGCGCAAGGGATGGGCGCAGACCGTGCCGGCGAGATCGTCGCCCTTGAAGCGGGCAAGCTCCCTGTGGCCGGCGATGCCGGCGCGGCGCAGCGAATCCTCCAGCAGCTCGGCGACGTAGAGCAGCTTCTGCCCGAGCCTGGCGCCGGACTTCTCGGCAAGCTCCGTCACCTCGATGAGGCGGTAGTCGAACCCGGCGCCATAGGCGATGGCGCGGTTGCCGGGGATGGTCCAGGGCGTCGTCGTCCAGATGACGACGAAGGCGCCTTCGAACTCCGGCCGCGAGGCCGTCACCACGGGGAAGGCCAGATCGATCGTCGTCGACTTGTGCTCGTGGTACTCGACCTCGGCCTCGGCCAGCGCGGTCTTCTCGACGCAGGACCACATCACCGGCTTGGAGCCGCGGTAGAGCATGCCGTTCATGACGAACTTGCCGAGCTCGCGCACGATCTGCGCCTCGGCGGGATAGGCCATGGTGGTGTAGGGGTTCTTCCAGTCGCCGGTGACGCCCAGGCGCTGGAACTCCTCGCGCTGCACGCCGATCCAGTGGTCGGCGAACTCCCGGCATTCGCGGCGGAAGGCGACGATGTCGACCTCGTCCTTGTTGCGGCCGGCGGCGCGGTACTTCTCCTCGATCTTCCACTCGATGGGCAGGCCGTGGCAGTCCCAGCCCGGCACGTAGTTGGCGTCCTTGCCCAGCATCTGCTGCGAGCGGTTGATGACGTCCTTGAGGATCTTGTTGAGCGCGTGGCCGATGTGCAGGTGGCCGTTCGCATACGGCGGCCCATCGTGCAGGATGAACTTCTCGCGGCCCTTCGAATCCTCGCGGAGCACGGCATAGAGGTCCATCGCCTCCCAGCGCGCGAGCAACTCGGGCTCCCGCTGGGGCAGGCCGGCGCGCATGGGGAAGTCGGTCTCGGGCAGGAACAGGGTCGACTTGTAGTCGGCGGTCATGGAAGACGATTCCGATGTCGTGGGCGGATGCGGGCGAACGCGACGTTCCCGGCCCTCAGAGGAGGACCGGGCCTGTAATTCGCAGCCCAACCGCCGCTTTGCAAGGTCCGCACGACATGGTGGCGCTGATTAGCACCGGGGGGTGGGGGAGTCGAGGGGGGCGCTCCAAAGCTTCGAACTCAATCACGAGCAGGCCGCTATCAAAAGACACGAAACTGAGCGATTACACTTGAGTATCCATCTCTCGATAGAAAGCCTCCTGGCTTTTGTTGAATAGGTCATTAATTGGATCACATAAAGCCATGTGTCTGGAGAAACAAATATTCATATCATTAATATAAGAGACATCGCCGCCCACTAAGGGGTGCGCTTCAATAGAACTAAAAAGTGCAAGAGATATTATGTCTGAAGTGATGCGGGAGATATACGCAGACTGAAGAATCATAAGTTCGTCTTCTGATCGTAACGCGCGATCCAAAAGCAGGTCCATGGCGGCATGATCTGCATGCGCAAGATGACTTGCCATTCCATACATATGCAAGAATGTCAGAAAATCTCCATCTTTCTTGTTTTTGTTGGATATTTTTTGTAGCCTGTTAAGAATCTCCGAAAACGACCAACTCTGATCTATTAATTGACGTTCCTTTCTAGACATTTTTCTTGGAGAATGTTGCATTCTTTCATCATAAAGTAAGCGAAACACATCTCGCGAAGGATGGCCTTCTGGAAACCCACCTTCCGCTATCTTTGCCTTACGAGCTCTACGTTTATCCAAGGCTATTGGGATTATTTCCCAAAACTCTTCTATCAAACTTTCTTGCTCGCTTTCTTCACTTAATGTCAATAGCAACATATTTGCATTAGCTTCGTATACTGCCCTAAGAATAATCTCGGCGTCCCAGTCAAATTCATTGCTTACCAGAGTCGAAATTGCTTTTGATCTATCGGATGCGTATCAAGATAATATAACCAATGTTTTGATAAGAGTCTTTCATCTTTCTAGATCGACGATATTTACGCTCTGCCAATATAAGATGTTTCTTGCGATAAACTGCCACGTAGCACTAACAATCTTATTGCGCATCTCCCTTTCATCACTTTTGTTCATCCCTTCAAGGCTCTTCACCCCAACAGCACCATCGGGCTCCCCACGTCCACCACGCCGATGCCGCGGTGGGCCTTGTAGCCGAGCAGTTCCTGGGCGCGGCGGGGCATCTGGCGGGCGGTCTCTATGGGGACGGTGAGGAAGGTGTTTTCCTCCGTGCGCAGCCAGCCGACGACGAAGCCAAAGAACATGCCGCGGCGCCACTGGTCGGTGGTGGTGTTGGCGCCGCCGCCGTGGACCGTGCTGCCGAGGTAGAGCAGGGCGCAGCCGGCGGCCATCTCGGCGCGGCCGATCTCCTCCGGTCTGGCTTCGCGCTCCAGGTCCCAGCGGTGGCTGCCGGGCACCACCTGGGTGCAGCCGTTCTCTTTCGTGAAATCGGTCAGCGCGAACATCGCCTCCACCTGGAGCAGGGGGCGGGGCGCCTTGATGTGGGGCCAGGCGTCCTCGTCGCGGTGGAGCATCTGGGCCTTCTCGCCCGGGCCGATCTGGATGAGCTGGCCGGTGTTGAGCAGGTAGTCGTCGCAGTTCTCCAGCAGCAGGTGGTCGGCGACGCGGGTCATGAAGGAGGACTCCATGATCGACCAGAAGGTGCGCGAGCGGGCGGGCAGGCCGTCGAGCCGAATGGTCTTCTTGCCGTAGAAGTCGACGTGGAAGTCATCGGTGGGATGGCGCAGGCCGGGCGCGATGCCCTCCAGCGCGGTGTCGAGCTCGCCGTTGAGCGCGGCGAGCTGGGCGGGCGAAAGCGCGTCGGTGACGATGACCGCGCCGTCCTGCGTGAGGATGGCGGAGATGTCCTCGGCGGAGGCGGAGGCATCGATGGTGCGCAGACTGGGGGCCATGGGCGGAGTCCTTGTCGTCTGTGGGGGAGGCCAGTGTAGGACCGTTGGGGGCGGCGCGTCAGTCCCCCTCGCGGCGGGGTTCCGCATCCGGGTGCGAGGCACCGTGGAATGGGCCAGCGGCCTGGGCGACTTCCCATTGCTCTTCCCCTCTCCCCTTGTGGGAGAGGGCAGGGTGAGGGGTCATACGCGCGGTAGCGCGGAAAAAAACGGGTGGGCCTTGCTTGGCGTTGCGCCCCCTCACCCAGCTTCGCCTAGGCACGGCCAACGGCCGCGCCAAGGCTGCGCAACCCTCTCCCACGAGGGGAGAGGGAGAGAGGCTAGACGGACGTCGCCGGCCAGTTGCCGCAGACTTGGCTGGAGCGCCCCACGAGGCCGCCGAGCACCACGCGGGCGCGGGCGCAGTCGGCGGTCATCTGTTCGATGAGGGCTTCCATGCCGTGGAAGGTCATGTCCTTCCTCACGCGCTCGACGAAGGCGACGCGCAGGTGGCGGCCGTAGAGGTCGCCGGCAAAGTCGAAGAGGAAGGTTTCGAGCACCTGGGTGGTGCCGGCGAAGGTCGGGCGGGTGCCGATGTAGGCGGCCGCGTCGTGCCAGTCCGTGCCGTGCGGCCCGACGATGCCGGCGCGCACGGCGTAGATGCCCTCGCCGGGGTGCAGGCGGCCGTCGAGCGAAAGGTTCGCGGTGGGGAACCCCATGGTGCGGCCGCGCCGGTCGCCGCCCTGGACGCGGCCCTCGTATTCCCAGGGATGGCCGAGCATCGCGCCGGCCTGGTCGACCAGGCCGCGGCGCAGCAGGACGCGGATCTCGGTCGAGGAGATCTTCTGGCCGCCGTGGGCGATGGCGGGAAGCTCGTGGTAGGCAAAACCCTCCGGCCCGGCCATCTGGGAGAGGACATAGGCGTTGCCGCGCCGGCCCTTGCCGAAGACGAACCCCGGCCCGGTGACGACATGGGAAACGCCGAGACCGCCGACCAGCAGGTCGGCGACGAAATCCTGGGCGGAGCGCCCGGCCATGGCGGTGTCGAAGCGCAGGTTGACCATCAGGTCGAGGCCGAGGTCGGCGAGCAGGCGTGCCTTCTGGCGGAACGGCGTCAGGCGGAAGGGCACGCCGTCGCCCTGGAAGAAGGCGCGCGGATGCGGCTCGAAGGTGACGACACCCGAGGGGCGCCCCTCCGCGCGGGCCAGCTCGCCCGCCCGGGCGATGATGCCCTGGTGGCCCAGGTGCACGCCGTCGAAATTGCCCAGCGCCACGGCAGCGCCCCGCAGGGCGGCCGGGGTCGTTTCGGGATGGCGCAGGATGCGCATGGCGCGGTCCACCGCCCCCGGCGCGTTCAGGCCCCTGCGGGCCGGGGCAGCATGACCTGGGCCTCACCCTCGATCACCACCTTGCCTGCCACCAGGCACAGGGTCTCCAGGGTCAGGCGGCGCTTCTCGGGATCGATCGCGGTGACGGTGACACGCGCGGTCACCGTGTCGCCGACGCGCACCGGGGCGCGGAACTTCAGGCTCTGGCCCATGTAGATGGTGCCCGGACCGGGCAGGCGCGTGCCGATCACCGTGGAGATGTAGCTGGCGCCGAGCATGCCGTGGGCGATGCGGCCCTTGAACATGGTGCCCTGCGCGAACTCCTCGTTGAGGTGGACGGGATTGTCGTCGCCCGAGACGCCGGCGAAAAGCACGATGTCGGCTTCGGTGACGGTGCGGGCATAGGAGTCGGTGGAGCCGACCTTCAGGTCGGCAAGGCGGTCGTGGGCGGCTTCCATGGGGGCGCTCCGGCGCTGGATTTTGTGCGCCGCACCATAGGCAGGCGGGCGGAGCGCTTCAAGCGGCCTGCGCCGCGGGTGGCGGAAGTCGGGCGTCACGGGTGCGGCAGGCAGGCTTAGGCACGCGGAGACGCGGAGTGCGCGGAGCGGTGCCGCCCTTTTGAAAAACTCCTCATGCCCGCGCAGGCGGGCATCCAGACGCACCGGCGGTGCGATCCTTGCGCGTACGACATGGTTAGCGTTCCCAGGTTGAGGAATCCCGAGTGGCCGTGCTCTTGCCGCGACGGTGGTGCGTCTGGATTCCTGCCCCCCGCCTTCGCGGGGGCAAGCTTCGCAGAAATGAGGACGAGTACGGGCGGCACCGCTCCGCGCACTCCGCGTCTCCGCGTGGGGCCGCCTAGTTTCCCCGCCGGGAGTTGCGCTTGCGGGGGCCGCCGGGTTTGGGGGCGACGCGCTGGAGGCCCAGCGCCTCCTCGATCGCGGGCAGGTCGGGACAGGGGCCGGGGGTGTAACCGGCCAGGGCCTCGACCAGGGCGGCGATGTGTTCGGGGGTCGAGCCGCAGCAGCCGCCGACGATGCGGGCGCCGGCGTCGCGCGCCAGGCGGGCGTAGGTCTTCATCAGCTCGGGCGTGCCGGTGTAGCGGATCTCGCCCTCGACGTATTCGGGCACGCCGCAGTTGCCCTTGGCGACCAGAACGCGGGAGGGATCGGCGGCGCCCGCGATGCCGGCGACGGCGGCGATCAGCTCGCCCAGGCCGTTGCCGCAGTTGGCGCCGCAGCCGGCGAGCGGCGGCTGGCAGGCATCGTAGAACGCCGCGGCGGCCTCCGGCGTCAGCCCCATCATGGTGCGCCCGTTGGTGTCGAAGGTCATGGTGCAGACGATCGGCAGGCCGCAGGCCCGCCCGCCCTCGATCGCGGCCTGCGCCTCCTCGGACGACGACATGGTCTCGATCCAGAGCAGGTCGGCGCCGCCCGCGGCCAGGGCATCGGCCTGTTCGCGCAAGGCGGCGACGGCATCGTCGGGATCGAGTTCGCCGACCGGGGCCATGATCTCGCCCGTGGGGCCCATGGAGCCGGCGACCAGCACCGGCCGGCCGGCGGCGTCGGCGATCTCGCGCGCCAGGCGCGCGGCGTTGGTGTTGAGCTCGGCGACGCGGTGCTGGCTCTTGTGCAGCTTCATGCGGTGGCGGGTGCCGCCGAAGCTGTTGGTCAGGATGATGTCGGCGCCGGCCTCGACCATGCAGCGGTGATGGTCGCGGATGCGGTCGGGGTGGTCGGTGTTCCACAGCTCCGGCGCATCGCCAGTCTCCAGGCCGCGGGAGAAGAGGTTCGTCCCGGTGGCGCCGTCGGCGATCAGGTAGTCGCGCTGCCCCAGCAGGAAGCCAATGCGGGCGGCGTGGGGAAGTTCGGAAAAGGACACGGCAAAAGCCCTTGCGCAGGTGGCGTCAAGGCGGCGGGAGTGGCGCCCTTGTGCCATGCGCCCGGCGGGCCATCAAGGGAAGCGGTTCAGTCGCCGCCGCCCGAGATGTCCTGGACGGATTCGCCCAGGTTGTCGAACGTGGCGCCGACATCCTCGCCCAGCAGGATGGCGATGGAGACGAAGGCAAGCGCGACACAGGCCGCGATCAGCGCGTATTCCATCGCCGTGACGGCGCCCGTGTCGGCGGCGAACCGGCGCAGGCCCCGGGGCCGGCCCCCTGGAACACGCCTTCCTCCGATGCCCATGGGCAATCCTCCGTGCACGCCTGTGCAACGATAGTGCAGCAGCCCGGCGGGCGCCACACAGGCAAAGCTAACGCGAAAGGGTAAAGCGGCGGTTAATCGCCCTGCGTGCGTCCTGTGCGCGCCATCACACGAAAGAGCAGGGGCGCCAGCAGCACGACCAGGGCGATGCGCAGGGTGTGGTGGGCCGCCACGAAGGCCGGGTCGATGTCCTGGGCGAGCGCGATCAGCGACATCTCGGCCAGGCCGCCGGGCGCGTAGGCCAGCAGCAGGGCGTCGAAGTCGAGGCCGGTCGCCCAGCCCACGACCAGGGCAAAAAACACCGCGACGGCGAGCAGCAGGACCAGCGCGCCGACCGCCAGCAGCAGGGCGTGGAGCAGGGTCACCGCCCGCGTGCCGGCAAAACGGCAGCCGATCGCCGTGCCGAGCACGACCTGGGCGACGGCCACGGCCTCGAGCGGCGGGGTCGAGGCGGTCAGGCCCGTCAAATGGATCGCGGCGCTGACGATCATCGGCCCGATCAGGGTCGCAGCCGGCAGGCGCAGGCGCACGGCGACGAGGCTGCCGACCACCGCGGCGGCGGCCAGCAGGCCGAGATCGGCCAGGCCGACGTCGAGCAGATGGGGCCGCCCGGCCAGGGTCGCGGCGGCACTCGAGGCGCCGGCATCGCCCGTCAGGCGGAACCAGAACGGGATGGTCGAGACGACCAGCAGAATCCGCGCGGCATGGGCCAGCGAGATGGCGCGGGTGTCGCCGCCCTGTTCGGTGCCCAGCACGATCATCTGCGCCAGGCCGCCGGGCACACCGGCGTAGAAGGCCGTCGCCATGTCGTAGCGCGCGACACGGCGGAAGTAGAGCAGCGACAGCAGGGTGGCGACCAGCAGATAGGGCACCAGGGCAGCGAGGCTGACCGCCCATGCCCCGGCCTGGGAGAGCAGATCGGGCGTGAAGGCGCTGCCCAGCATGACGCCCAGCACCGCGACCATGACCGAACGCAAGCCCTGGGACATGCCCAGCGGCACACGGCCAACCGCGGCAAGGGTGGTCAGGCACATCGCACCCAGCATCCAGGCCAGCGGCAGGTCGAGCCGCCAGAACAGGGCGCCGCCTGCCGCGCCCAGCGCCAGGGCGAGCGCCATGGCGGGCCAGATGCGGCCTTTGTCCCGGTGGGGCGCAGGCCCTGACCTGGTATCGGGCGATGGCATCGGGGAAACCCGTTCGCGGTGGGCCACGACCTTAGAGCGGATCGCGCTCGACGAGGTAGAGCAAAGCCTCCGCGAAGGGCAAGGCGCCGGCCAAGACGGTGCCCAAAGACCAAAGGGCGGAACCATCTTGCGATGATCCCGCCCTTTCCGGGGTCTGCTTCCGGGTTACCGCCGCCGCAATGGGTAACCTGGGTGCCGGCCCTTTGGGGTTGCGTTGTTGCGCTCGGCGCTTAGTTGATCAGCGGCCGGAGAGCGTTGAAGACGCCGCCGAAGGACGTCTGGTTCTCCCGCCGCTCGTTCAACCGGCGGTGAGCCTCAGCACGAGCCTCTTCGCGGTTCTTGAACTGGATGACGGACTTCATGATACTTCTCCTTATCGATTTCGTGACGATCCGGCGCCCTCGGCGCCTTTCTGATCTCGTCTCGTTGAGGGAAAGATAGGTTTCAGGGCCGTTTTCCACAAACGACATCTTGTCACGGGTCTCATTAGCAATTCTAATGCGGCATGAGCAGCCGTCGTCTACCCCCCCTGAACGCCCTGCGCGCCTTCGAAGCGGCCGCACGGCACCTGTCGTTCACGCGCGCCGCCGACGAGCTCGGCGTCACCCAGGCCGCCGTCAGCCACCAGGTCAAGGCCCTGGAGGAACGCCTGGAGGTGCGCCTGTTCGAACGCCATGGCCGGGGCCTGTGGCTGACCGAGGAGGGCGAGATCTACCTGCCCTTCCTGCGCCAGGCCTTCGACCTGATCGCCGACGGCACCGACCTGATCCGCAGCCACGATGCCCATGGCCCGCTCAGCGTGACCATGCTGCCGACCTTCGCGGTGCGCTGGTTCATCCCGCGCCTCTCGAGCTTCCAGAAGCGCCATCCCGACATCGAGGTGCGCATCGCCACTAGCGAACGCAACGTCGACTTCGCGCGCGAGGACGTCGACTGCGGCATCCGCTACGGCAAGGGCGAATGGCCCGGGCTGGAGGCGGTCAAGCTGTTCGAGGACCGCTACGTCGCGGTCTGCTCGCCCGAGCTGCTCAACGGCCCGATCCCGCTGCGGAAGCCCGAGGACCTCAAGCGCCATACCCTGATCCACGACCAGGAGGACGAGGACTGGCGTTTCTGGCTGACCGCGCTCCACGTCAAGGGCGTCGACACCAGCAAGGGCCTGACCTTCGACAACCACGAACTTGTCATCGAGGCCGCGGCCGCCGGCCTGGGCGTCGCCCTGGCCAGCCGCATCGTCATGCAGGACGATCTCGACGACGGCCGCCTGGTGATGCCCTTCGGCGACCTGACCGACGAGAACCTCTCCCACTGGCTGGTCTATCCCCGCGGCAGCCAGAAGAAACCCAAGGTCGCGGCCTTCCGCGCCTGGCTGCTCGAGGAAGCCGCCGCCGCCACCGTCGCCATGAAGGCGAGCCGGGGCACTACCAGCGCAGGTTAGGCAGCAGCCGGCAACCCGGCGGCAGCAGCGGCGCCAGGCGCGCAAGGTCGCTGTCGTCGCCGCGCAGGCCCAGACGGTCGCGCTCGCGCCCCGACGCCACCAGCACGCAGGACATGCCCACGGCATGGGCACCTGCGATGTCGGTCGTGATCGCGTCGCCCACGGCCAGCACCCGGCCGGCCGGAGGATCGCCCAGGATCTCGAGCGCGGCGCCATAGGCGCGACGGTCGGGCTTGCCGAAGCGCAGCACGGAGCCGCCCATGGCGGCGTAACACTCGGCCACCGCCCCGGCGCGCGGTACCAGGCCTGCCGGCGAGACGGCGTCCGTGTCGGGGTTGATGCAATGGAGCACCAGGCCGCGCGCCAGGGCCGCCGCCAGCATCGGGCGATGGCCGGCCATGCCGCCGCAGCGGGGATCAAGATCGCTGACGACCAGGATCCCGGCCTGCTCGATGACGTCGGCATGGACAAGATCGAGGCCGTCGAAGAGACCCAGGTTGCCCGCGGGACCGCAATGGAACACGGCCCGGCCGTTGCCCTGGCGGCGCCACCAGGCGCGCCAGACTTCCCCGGCGGTCAGCATGGCACGTCCGGGAGCGGGAGCGATGCCCATGGCGGCAAGGCGGTTTTCCTCGAAGGCTGCCGGGCGCGGCGCATTGGAGAACAGCAGGACGGCGATGCCTTCGGCGGCCAGACCGTCGAGCACGTCGCGTGCACCGGGGTAGAGGCTTGCGCCGTCATGCAGCGTGCCCCAGAGGTCGAGCAGCACGCCGTCGTGGCCCGCCAGGAGATCGCGCAGGCCCCCCGACCACGACACGGCGGTCATGACGCACCGCCGCGATCGAGCAGCGCCAGGTCTTCGGGATAGGTGATCTTGACGTTGCCCGGCGCTGCGGCGACCGCCTCGATACGCGCGCCCGCACGCAGCAGCGGGGCATAGGCGGTCGCCTCGTCCATGCCCAGGGCGCGCGCGGCCCGGAGCGCGGCGTCCAGGCGCTCGCGCCGGTAGGCCTGGGGCGTCTACGAGTAACCAAGGTTCTCGCGCGGGGTCACGGCGACGATGCGCCCCTCCTGCAGGCCCACGACACTGTCGCGCACGGCCATGGGCGTCACGGGAACCGCGGCATCGGCGCCGGCGGCCACCGCCGCCAGCACGGCGCGCACCAGGCCGGACGTGGCGAAGGGGCGGGCGACTTCGTGGATCACGACAAAGGAGGTCTGAGCCCGGGCAAGGCCCGCCAGCAGCGATGCCTGGCGGCTCGCCCCGCCGGCCACCGCGATCGTTCCGGCGGGAGCACGGTCGAGCAGGTCGCCGGGCAGGCAGACCACGAGGCTTGCGGCAAAGGGTGCCAGCAGGGTGACGGCATGGTCGAGCAGGCTGCGACCGCCATGGTCGAGAAAGGCCTTGGGCAGACCGCCGATGCGCTCGCCCGTGCCTCCGGCAAGGACGATCGCCGTCACCGCGGCGGGATCGGGAATGACGTCGTCCGTTGGTGGCACACGAGACCCGGTGGCTGTCGAGCGTTTATTATCACACGCACGAAACCGGGAGGCGACAGGGCACGCCGCCTTCCCGGTCCCGCTGCAGGGCAACCATCCTCTAGAACCGGTCGCGCTCCCAGGGAGCGCCATGGTCGAGGCCGGACATCGTCAGGTGCGCCCAGGCGGCGGCACGCGCGATTTCCGGGATCGATCCCCGGTTGACGCCGATGTCGCGCAACTGCCTGTCGTTGAGCGCAGCCAGGGCGCGGGCCGAGGCCCGTGCGCTGCGCCCGTGCTTCCAGGCCAGGACCGCATCGCGGGCCAGTTCGGCCAGGCGCGTGCGCAGCGTACGCGGCAGCGGCGAGGCCACCGGCAGGCTGCGCAGGTCGGAAACCAGTTCCTTGGGGTTGATCGATTGACCGTAGCTCATGTGAATTATCCTTGATCGTCGGGTGTTTTTTGCTGCGGTGATGGAGAAGAATTTGGCTATTTCCTGAGGCGCTGACCAACGATATGATCTCTTGCAACGTGTTAGATAAACTATCCTGTAGGAGCCATGGACCCCCGTCTGTCGCTGATGCCGCTCAACGGCCTGCGCGCCTTCGAGGCCGCCGCGCGCCACCTCTCCTTCAGCCACGCCGCCGAGGAACTGGGCGTGACGCCGGCGGCGGTCAGCCACCAGATCCGCGGCCTGGAGGACAAGCTGGGGCACCGCCTCTTCGTGCGGCGCACCCGGGCCGTGGAGCTGACCGAGGCGGGCCTGCGCCTGCTGCCCGGCGTCGCCCAGGGCTTCACCACCCTGGTGCGCGCGGTCGCGGAACTGGAAGAGAGCGGCGGCGAGTCGGTGCTGACCGTGACCGCCTCGCCCTCGGTGGCGGCGCGCTGGCTGCTGCCCCGCCTGGACGGTTTCCAGACCGCCCACCCCGCGCTCGACATCCGCATCTCGGCCTCCAACCGCCTGGTCGATCTGGGCCGCGAGGGTGTCGATGTCGGCCTGCGCTTCGGCCAGGGGCATTATCCCGGCATGCACATCGACCGGCTGATGGACGTCGACCTGTTCCCGGTCTGCAGCCCCGACCTGATCACACCGGCCAGGCCCCTTGCCTGCCCCGCCGACCTTGCCCATCACACCCTGCTGCACGACGAGAGCTGGAACTGGAACCAGGGACCCGTGCCGGGCTGGGAGATGTGGCTGAAGGCGATCGGCGAGAGCGGGGTCGACGCGCGCCGCGGCATGCGCCTGGACGGTGCCGCGCTGACCCTGGAGGCCGCAGCCATGGGCCGGGGCGTGGCGCTGGCCAACACCGGCATCGCCGGCGACGACCTCGCGTCCGGCCGCCTGATCCGACCCTTCGATCCCAGCCTCGACCCGGCCCTCGATGTCGGTATCTTCTTCGTCTGCCTGCCCGAGTCGCTCGAGCGGCCGGCGGTCGCGGCCTTCCGCGACTGGGTGCTGGCCGAAGTCGCGGCGGGTTCGCGCCGCGCCCGGGCCTGAGTCAGGCGGCCTCGCCTCGCATGGCCGCGACGATCAGGCGGTATTGCACGCGCATCTGGGCCATGCGGCGGTAGAAGTTCAGCAGCTCGCGCGCCGGGTCCATGATCTTTTCGAAGCCCGAGATGAAGGCGACGACGACGCCCAGCTCCGTGCGGCCCTCGATCACCATCCAGCCGCCGAACAGCAGCACGCCGATCGGTCCAAGGTGCCCGACGAGGTTGTTGACCAGCTTCACCAGGTACTTCAGCACCAGGATGCGCATGCGCACGCGGTAGATCTCGCGGATGCGGCTTTCGCCATGGGTCTCGCCTTCTGCCGCGATCAGGTCGCCCAGTTCGCGCAGCACCACCGTGCGGCGCCCGACCAGGTCGTTGAGCCGGCGCTGGATCCAGGGCGTGATGAGCAGCGAGGGCAGGAACAGGGCAAAGGCAAACAGCGCGATCAGCGGTTCGACGACCAGCATGTAGCCCATGACGGCGACCAGGGTTCCGGCCTGGAGCAGGGGGAAGCTCAGGCTTTCGCCGACGAAGGCGCCGATCTGTTCTGCCTCCGAGGCCACCATGGAGACCGCGCTGCCGCCATGGCCGTTGCCGTCGGCCTTGAAGTCGTGGTGCGAAAGGGCCTGGCGGAGGGAGCGGATGACGCTTTCGGAAATCCGCCCCTCATAGACGCTGCGGGCGAACTTCAGGGCCACCGTGCCCAGGGCGACCGCCAGATAGACGCCACAGAGCTGGACCAGGAGGCCCAGGTGTTCGTTCATGACGGCGTCGTCGACGATGCGCCGCTGCAGTTCGAGCGGGGCCATGGAAAGCGGGAGGACCAAAAGGGTGAGCAGGATCAGGCGTATCTGCTGGGGCCTGCTGACGCGCCAGACGTAACGGTAGAGGGTTGCCGGAAACCGGCGCGGCGGGCGCACGCCCGCAGACGGCAGCGTGGCGTCGACGACACCCAGCAGGATGTCCTCGGCGACGTGGGCCTCCCCGATGGTGCCGTCGCGGGCCTCAGCCAGTGGAGGCCTCGGCATGGCGTGCATGACGCATGACGTGGTTGGCGATCATCGGGCCGAGCTCTCCTTCAAGGTCATGGCCCATGCCCGGTATCTCGACCAGGGTGGCGCCAGGAATGTGGCGGGCGGTGTCGCGGCCGTGTTCGGGCTGGACGAGGCAATCGTCGAGTCCGTGAATCACCAGGCCCGGCACCGTGATGGTCTTCAGGAGATCAACGCGCGAGCCCGAGGAACGTACCGCCGCGAACTGCCGCTTGACGCCCTCGGGCGTCCAGCAGCGGTCGAAGGCGCGTCCGATGAGATCGGCGCGGTCGGCCTCGTCGAAGGGATAGCCGGGGCTGCCCCAGACCCGATCGCACTGCAGGGTAAAGGCGATGACGCTGTCGCGATCGTCCGGGTCGTCGGGCTGGGCGAGCAGCAGGGCGCGCACTTGCGGGCTGCTGCCGAGCGGAATCTCCGGGTTGCCCGAGGAGGACATCACCGTGGTCATGGAACGCAGCCGTTCGGGCCGCCGCGCGGCCATCACCTGCACGATCATGCCGCCCATGGAGATTCCCATGACATGCGCGCGTTCGATGCCGAAGTGGTCCATCACGGCGAACTGGTCGGCGGCAAAGTCATCGACACCGTAGGGCACGTCGAGCGGCTCGCCGGCTTCGAGGCGCCGCTGCATGTCCTGCGCATCGATTGTGCCCCAGGCATCGAACTTCTGCGACAGGCCGGCATCCCTGTTGTCGGCGGTGACGACGAAAAAGCCGCCGGTAACGAAACGGTCGATCATGGCCGCGGGCCAGTGGATGATCTGGCTGCCCAGCCCGCGTACCAGCACCATGGGGGTCGCGGCGGTATCGCCATGGGTTTCGACATGGATGTCGATGCCGTTGGCCTGGATCAGGGGCATGGGTTCACTCTCTGCGGTCCGGCCTGTAAGGGTAGGGCAGCGTCACTGGCGGGGGCAGCCCATTTCTGGTCGTCGCACCACGCCGGTTCGGGTCGACCGGCTCAGAGGAACCCCAGCGTGACCGCGGCAAGGACGATGTAGCGGGCGGCCTTGGCGACCGTCACCAGCAGCAGGAAACTCCAGAGTGGTTCGCGCAGGATTCCCGCCGCCACGGTCAGCGCATCGCCGCCGATCGGCGCCCAGCTCAGCAGCAGGCTCCAGCGGCCCCACCGTCGGTACCATCCCGTGGCCCGGTCCAGGGAGCGCGCGGAGACGGGAAACCAGGATCGGTCCCGGTAGTGTTCGACCCAGCGCCCCAGGAGCCAGTTGGTCACCGAACCCAGCACATTGCCGAGCGTGGCGACAGCCACGAGCACGACAGGTGATTGCTCCTCCAGCACAAGAAGCACGACCAGCGCGGCTTCCGACTGGGCCGGAAAGACGGTGGCCGCCGCAAAGGCGACGGCGAACAGCCCGAGCAGCGGAAAAAGGTCTTCCACGACCGGCTCAGCCGCCGTGCAGCCAGGCACGTTGCATGGCGTCGATCATGCGCAGCTGGGCAGGATGGAAGGTCGGCGGTTCGAGCCGCAGGGCGATCCGGCAGGGGTGTTGCTGTGCGAGGGTAAATGCATGGTCCATGCTTATGGCCAAGCAGAGGCCGTGCCAAGATGCCGTTGCCTTCCTTCACCCTCGCGCAGGGCTGGCGGAGCCGGCCGCCTCCGCGCAGGATGACATGCCAAAGCAGGGAGCCGCCATGTACCGCCTCTATGGAAAGCCCTTCACCATGTCGATGGTGCCCGAAGGCGTGATGGACGAACTGGGCATTGCCCATCAGTCGATCATGCTGCCACCGGGACCGACCACGGATCCCGCCTATCTGGCGCTTCGCCCCGACGGCCTAGTGCCGACCCTGACCGACGGCGACCTGGTGATCTACGAAGGGTCGGCCATCGCCATGCACCTGACCGAGAAACACGGCGCCCTGGCACCCGCCATCGGCACGCCGGAGCGGGCGCGGTGGCTGCAGTGGATGCTCTACCTGGGTTCGATGGTCCACCCCGCCGTGGCGCTGGAGTTCCATCCCGACTGGTTCACCGACGATCCGGCAGCGATTCCGGCAATCCAGGCCCGTGCCCGGCGGAGCTGCGACGAACTGTGGCGCCAGATCGAGGGCCAGCTCGTCGAGGATGCCTGGCTCACCGGGCCCGAGTTCACCAGCGCCGACATCCTGTTCCTGGTCCAGGCGATGTTCCACTGGGACTCGCCCGCCATGTTCGCGCGCTCGCCTCGCGTCACGGCGCTGGTCAGACGCATTCATGCGCGCCCGGCGATGGCCGCCCTGCTCGCCAGGCACGACGTTCCGGCACCGGCGGTGTGATGGCGGGCGAGAACAACAGCTTCGATCCCACCGCCAATGCGCTTTACCTGGAGGACGGCGGCCGGGCGCAGACCCTGCCGCTCGACGAGAACTTCTGGCGCGATCTCACCCAGGGCGCCATCGCGGTCGACAACGGCTGGCTGACCATGGTCCTGCCGATGAGCGGCGACATGCCGCACTGGGAGATGCATCCCGAAGGCGAGGAACTGCTCTACGCCCAGTCCGGCACTTTCATCGTGGTCATGGAAACGCTCGAGGGCGAGCGCCGCATGCGGCTGGACCGCAAAACGCCGGCCTTCGTCATGCCGCGCGGCACCTGGCACCGCTTCGAGGTCGAGAAGGCCGGCGAGATCCTGTTTGCCACCTACGGGCGGGGGACCCAGCACAAGCCGCGCTAGGCCATCATTCCGGCGAGCGCGACCTTGACGTGCCGGCGGATGCGTTGCTCGACCCAGGGCCAGGGGTGGTCGTGGACCAGTTCCTGGTGGAACACGGCCATCACGAGATCGGAGAAGAGCGCGACGGCAGCACCGATGTCGAGACCGGGGCGCAGGTCCCCGCGCGCGACAAGCCGTTCCAGCAGGCGGGCGAGCGGGACATCGAAGACCCGTTGGTTGAGCCGTTCGAGATCGGCCTGGAAATCGCCCGCACCGCGGATCGCCGAAGACACCACCTCGCGCCAGACATCGTGGCCGAGCCAGTCCTGACCGTCCTTCATTTCCAGCAGCAGCAATGCAGCAATGGCACGCGCGGGGTCGCGCGAGGGACGGGCGACGAGCGCCTGCTTGCAGGCATCGATCAGCGCCCGGTCGGATTCGTAGAGCGCAACCACAAGGCCGGCCTTGCTCGGCACGTAGGCATAGAGGGTGGGCACGCTGATGCCGGCGGCGCGCGCGATGTCCTCGACCGTCGTCGCACTGTAGCCGCGCTGAGCGAACAGCCCGGCGGCGGCGCGGAAGATCGCATCCCGTCGCTTCTGCTTCTGCTGTTCCCGCACACCAGCCATAGGCAGAATCCTAGGGCATCAAAATTCTTTAGTCACTAAAGTTTCCATGTCAGGATCAAGGCTGTTCCAGAGTCGCAAGGCAGGGCCATGAGCCGCGATCCCAACCACGACATCCTCTTCGAGCCGGTGCGCATCGGGCCGGTCACGGCCAGGAACCGCTTCTACCAGGTGCCCCACTGCACCGGCATGGGCCACGCCCTGCCGAAGACCGTGGCGGCGATGCGTGCGGTCAAGGCGCAGGGTGGCTGGGGCGTGGTCAACACGGAATACTGCTCGATCCATCCCAGTGCCGACGACGGCCCCTACGCCTTCTGCACGCTGTGGGACAGGGACGACATCGCCAACATGCGGCTGATGACCGACGCGGTGCACGAACACGGCGCGCTGGCCGGCGTCGAGCTCTGGCATGGCGGCATGCACAGCGCCAACCGCTTCACGCGGATGGCGCCGCTTTCGGTGTCGGGCGAACCGCTGAACCTGGCGGCCCCGATCCAGGCACGCGCCATGGACCTGGCCGACATCCGTGACCTTCGCCGCTGGCAGGTCGATGCTGCGCTGCGCGCACGCGATGCCGGATTCGATCTCGTCTATGTCTATGCCGGTCACGCCTATCTTCCCTTCCAGTTCCTCAGCCACCGCCACAACCGGCGCACCGACGCCTATGGCGGCAGCCTCGAGAACCGCGTGCGCCTGCTGCGCGAGATGATCGAGGAGACCCGGGAGGCCGTGGGCGACACCATGGCCGTGGCCGTGCGTTTTGCCGTCGACGAACTGATGGGCCCGGCCGGCATCACGGCAGAGGGCGAAGGCCGTGCTGTGATCGAGATGCTCGCCGAGCTGCCCGACCTGTGGGACGTCAACGTCAGCGACGTCGACAACGATTCGCGCAGCGCCCGCTTCTCCGACGAGGGTTTCCAGGAAGACCACATCGGCTTCGTGAAGTCGCTCACGACCAAGCCGGTGGTCGGGGTCGGGCGTTACACCAGCCCGGACCGCATGGCAGCGCTCATCCGGCGCGGCACGCTGGACCTGATCGGCGCCGCCCGGCCCTCGATCGCCGATCCCTTCCTGCCCAGGAAGATCGAGGAGGGCCGCGCGGAAGAGATCCGCGAATGTATCGGCTGCAACATCTGCCGCAGCGGCAACAACGAGGGTGCGCCGATCCGCTGCACCCAGAACCCGACCATGGGCGAGGAGTGGCGCCGCGGCTGGCACCCCGAGATCATCCCGGCCCGGGGAAGCGACGCCCACGTCCTTGTGATCGGCGGCGGCCCCGCAGGGCTGGAGGCCGCACGCGCGGCAGGCCAGCGCGGCTACCGGGTGACGCTGGCCGAGGCCGATGGCGAACTCGGCGGCCGCATCAACCAGGACAGCCGCCTGCCCGGCCTTTCGACCTGGGCACGGGTGCGCGACTGGCGCCTGGGTCGCCTGCATGCCCTGCCCAGGGTCGAGCTCTATCCGGGCAGCAGGCTGGGGCCCGACGACGCGGCCGAATTCGCCGCCGATCATGTCGTCTGCGCCACCGGAGCGACCTGGCGGCGCGACGGCGTCGGCGCCGCCACGCCCTTCGGCGTCGCCGGCCTGGCGCACGCCCTGACACCCGACGACCTTCTCAAGGGCGACATCGCGCCCGCGGGTACCGTGCTGATCTACGACGACGATCACTACTACATGGGCTCGGCGCTGGCCGAACTGCTGGCCGGGCGCGGCCATGCGGTGACCTATGCGACCCCTGCCCCGGTGGTCTCCTCGTGGACGGCCATGACCAACGAGCAGTACTTCATCCAGTCGCGCCTGGTCGACCTGGGTATCGCCATCGTCACCGGCCACCGCCTAGGTGCGGCCATGGACGGCGGCGTGCGCCTCGACGGCGTCTACGGCGAGGCCAGCCGCGAATTCGCCTGCGACACCCTGGTCCTGGTCACCGCGCGCGAAAGCCAGGACAGCCTCTACCGCGAGCTTGCCGCACGCGGCACCGCCAACCTCCACCGCATCGGCGATTGCGAAGTGCCCGGTGCCATCGCCCATGCCGTCCACGCCGGCCACCGCTTCGCCCGCGAACTCGACGAGATCATCGATCCCGACATGCCCTTCCGCCGCGAGCGGGTCGTGGCATGAGCGCCCGGGCCGACACCCCTTCCCTTCCTGACACCGTCACCGAGGAGACCGACCGATGAGCAGCGACGCACCCGCCCGCTCCGTTCGGCGGCGCGGCGGCGCCGGCGGCAGCGCCCGCCAGAAGGGCGGCCTCGTCCAGGCGCCCCGCGGCGTACCGCACAATCCCTGGCCGCCGTTCCAGATCGTCTCGGCCGAGCAGATCGAGGCGATCCACAGCGCCTCGCTCGACGTGCTCGCGACCATCGGCATGGAGATCCTGCACGAACCTTCGCGCGCACTGCTGGCGGCCGAAGGCTGCCGGGTCGAGGGCGAAAAGGTCTACCTCGATCCGGCGATGGTCGAGGAGAAGGTCGCGCTCGCCCCGGCCGAGGTGACCCTGCACGCGCGCAACCCGGCCAACAGCGTGACGCTCAAACAGGGCAACATCGTCACTTGCGCGGTGGGCGGCCCGGCCTTTGCCACCGATCTCGACCGCGGGCGGCGCAATGCCAACTTCTCCGACATGGAGAATTTCACGCGCCTCGTGCAGTGCCTCGACGTCATCCACATCGAGGGCGGCGGCGCCATCGAGCCGACCGACCTTCCTGCCGAGACGCGCCATCTCGACATGTACCGTGCCTTCGCCACGCTGACCGACAAACCCTGGACTGGCTACGGCCTGGGCGCCTTCCGCGCCGACGACGCCATCGACATGGCGGCCATCGCCGGCGGCGTCACGCGCGACGACATGGTCGCCCGGCCGGCCATGCTGACGGTGATCAACTCCAACTCGCCGCTGCGCCTGGACGGGCCGATGTCGGAGGGCCTGACCGCCTTCGCCCGCGCCGGCCAGCCCTTTGCCGCCACGCCCTTCACCCTGGCCGGCGCCATGGCGCCGGCGACCGTGGGCGGCGCCAGCGTGCAGCAGAATGCCGAGGCCCTGGCGATGATCGCCCTGGCCCAGTGCGTGCGCCCAGGCACACCGGTGATCTACGGAGGCTTCACCAGCAACGTCGACATGAAGACCGGCTCGCCGGCCTTCGGCACGCCGGAATATGCCCAGGCGGTGCTGATCGGCTGCCAGCTTTCGCGCCGCTACGGCGTACCCTATCGCACCAGCAACGTCACCAGCGCCAACAGCCCGGACGCCCAGGCCGCCTACGAGTCGATGATGGGGCTGTGGCCGGCCTTCCTGGGCCAGGCCAACCTGATCAAGCAGGGACTGGGCTGGCTCGAGGGCGGGCTCACCGCCAGCTTCGAGAAGTTCATCCTGGACGCCGAGATGCTGCAGATGATGGCGGCCTTCCTCAAGCCGCCGGCGCTCGATGCCGACGCCTTCGGCGTCGAGGCGATCGCCGATGTCAGACCCGGCGGCCATTTCTTCGGTACCGCCCACACCCTGGCGCGTTACGCGGACGCCTTCTACAGCCCGCTCCTTTCGGACTGGCGCAACTTCGAGACCTGGGAGGAGGCCGGCAGCCCGACCGCGGCGCAGAATGCCAACCGCATCTGGAAGCAGCTCTTGGCCGAATACCGCCAGCCCGCCATGGACCCCGCGACCGCCGAGGCGATCGATTCCTTTGTCGCCCGGCGCAAGGAAGAGATCGGCGCAGGTTGAGAACAGGACGAGATTCTTCTTGTCAGGACGCCCTCAGTTGACCCCAAAATGGACTTGCGCGAACCTTGAAAGAGACGTGCGAGTCTGTTCTTTGCAGAGATGCCGGCCCGAACGGCCTCTTCCATGGCTGGTTCGGGGGCATTCGAGGACGTTATGGCCGACCATTCTTCTCGCGGTAGCGGCGGTGGACGCAGCGGTGTGACCGCCACCGTCAAGTGGTTCAATCCGGCCAAGGGATTTGGATTCGTCCAGGCCGGCCCCGACGGACCGGACGTCTTCGTCCATGCCTCGGTGATGACCCGGGCGGGCCTCACCAATCTGCCCAACGGCGCCACCATGGTCTGCGATATCGCCGAGGGCGAACGGGGCCTGCAGGTCACTGCGATCGCCAGCCTCGACCTTTCGACTGCCGAACCCGAAGGATTCTCCGAGCGTCCGCGCGGCGGTTTCCGCGATGGCCCGCCCCGCCGGCCCGAGCGCCACGACCGTCATGACCGTCATGACCGCCATGACAGCGGCGGGCCCGAGCAGGAGCTGGTCGGCACGGTGAAGTTCTACGACAACAACAAGGGCTACGGCTTTGTCGTGCCCGATGGCGGCGAACGGGATGTCTTCGTTCCCGGCCGCGTGCTGCCCAAGACCGGCCTCAGCCGCCTCGAGCCCAACCAGCGTGTCCGCCTGCGTTACCAGGAAGGCGACAAGGGGCCGCTGGCGACCTGGGTCGAAACCGTCTAGATCGCGCCCTGCCCGGACCGCCTTGTCACAGTCGGTCGATGCGCTCCCCGGGTCGGCGCAAGGCTGGCCGCGGCGTCTGAAACGCCGCTTCCCGACTGCGGAAAGCCTTCGCGGAACGCCATGAACGATCCCGATGCCCAGAACATCCAGGCCATCAGCGACTGGCTGATCGAGAAGGGCCTTCGCCAGACACCGGTGCCCGCCATGGTCGCGGGGTTCTGCGAACGCCTGGTCGCGGCCGGCGTACCGCTGCTGCGCGTCAACGTCTCCGCCCGCACCATGCACCCCCTGATCGACTCTATCTCCAATGTCTGGCGCCGCGACCGGACGATGGAGGCGCGCGCCAACACCTTCGAGGAACAGAACCACGAGCGCTGGCAGGGCAGCCCGCTGCGCGTCATCGTCGAGACGATGGATACGAGGCTGCACCGCACCGACCTCACCGATCCCGCGCAGACTGCAAGCTGGAAGGTCTTCCAGGAGTTCCGCAACGAAGGCGCCACCGAACACGTCATCCGTCTGGTCGGCTTCGGCGTCGACGGCAAGCTGACCAACCGGACCGGCGTCATGATGACCTGGCTGACCGATCGGCCCGGCGGCTTTTCCGACCGCGACATCGCCGTGCTCGAACGCATGATGCCGCGCCTGGCACTGTCGGTGAAGTCGACCGTGGACCACGAGATCGCCGTCAACCTGCTCGATACCTACCTGGGCCACCAGGCCGGTGCGGCGATCCTGGGCGGGTCCTACCGGCGCGGCACCTTCCGCATCATTCCCGCCGCGATCCTGTTTGCCGACCTGCGCGGTTTCAGCGGCCTGTCGGACCGGCTCGACCGCGAGGCCATGGCCGACCTGCTCAACGCCTGTTTCGATGCCATGGTGACGCCGATCCGGCGCCACGGCGGCGAGGTGCTGAAGTTCCTCGGCGACGGCCTGCTTGCGGTCTTCGACCGCGAGGGCCACGAGGATGCCGACATCTGCTTTGGCGCACTGCATGCCGCGGTCGCGGCCTGCGAGGGTGTCGCCCTGGTGCCGGTGCCCGGCGAAGCCGGCACGACCATGGAGCTCGACGTCGCCCTGCACCTTGGCGAGGTCTATTACGGCAACGTCGGTGCCGCCGATCGCCTGGACTTCACCGTGCTCGGGCCGGCAGTCAACGAGGCCGCCCGTATCGAGGCCCTGTGCGGCGAACTCGATACCAACCCTCTGATCTCGCACTCCTTCGCCCGGGCTGCCCGCCACTGCAGCCCCCATATCGCGCCGGCAGGACGCCACGTCCTGCGCGGCCTGGCCGAGCCTGTCGAGCTGTTCACGCTGCGACAGGGCGCACTCGAAGAGGCCTGAACCCCTGGCGCAACGGCGCCCGCCGCCATGCGTTGCCTCTCCTGACACAACACGGAGAGAAGCCATGTCCGACAACGTCTACAAGGTCGTCGAGATCGTCGGCTCGTCGCGTTCCAGCAGCGACGACGCGATCCGCAACGGCATCGCGCGCGCCTCGCAGACCCTGGAGAACCTGGAGTGGTTCGAGGTTGTCGAGACGCGCGGCCACATCGAAGGCGGCACGGTCGCCCATTTCCAGGCCGTGATGAAGCTGGGCTTCCGCCTCAACGCGTGACCGCAAATGCCGGGGCCGGGCGAGAGGCCCGGCGCCGTGCGCGCACGCCTTCGGCGAGCGTCTCGAGGACGTCGAGCGAGGTCTCCCAGCCGATGCAGGCATCGGTGATCGACTGGCCATAGACCGGCGCCTCTCCCGCCACTAGGCTCTGGCGGCCCGCCACCAGATGGCTTTCGACCATCACGCCCATGATGCGCTGTTCCCCGGCGGCAAGTTGTTCCGCGATTTCCGCAACGACGCCGGGCTGGCGTTCGTGGTCCTTGCGGCTGTTGCCGTGGCTGGCGTCGACCATCAGGCGCGGCGCCAGTCCCGCCCGTTCCAGTTCGGCCGATGCCGCGGCGATTCCGGCTGCGTCATGGTTGGGCACGGCGCCTCCGCGCAGCACGACATGGGCCTCGGCATTGCCCGTGGTCGTGGCAATCGCCGCGCGCCCGTTTTTGTCGATGGCCAGGAAGTGATGGGTGTCGGTCGCGGCCAGCACGGCATCGACGGCGATGCGGACATCCCCGTTCGTGCCGTTCTTGAACCCTACCGGGCAGGACAGCCCCGAGGCGAGCTGGCGGTGGACCTGGCTCTCGGTGGTGCGCGCACCGATCGCGCCCCAGGCGACGAGGTCGACGATGTACTGGGGCGTCATGACGTCGAGGAACTCGCAGGCCGCGGGCAGGCCCAGTGCGTTGATCTCCAGCAGCAGCCGACGCGCCAGGCGCAGCCCCTCGTCGATGCAGAAGCTGTCGTCGAGACCGGGATCGTTGATCAGGCCCTTCCAGCCCACCGTGGTGCGGGGTTTCTCGAAGTAGACCCGCATCAGGATCTCGAGGTCCTCGCCATGGCGGACGCGCTGCTCGGCCAGGCGCCGGGCGTAGTCGAGCGCGGCGACGGGATCGTGGATCGAACAGGGGCCGATGATGACGACGAGGCGGTCGTCGCGCTCGTCGAGGATGCGACGGACCGCCAAGCGGGCGCCGTTCACCGTGTCGCTGATGGCGAAACTCGCCGGCGCCTCGCCGATCACCTGGGAAGGGGGCGACAGGGTCTCCATGCGCGCGATGCGCAGGTCGTCGACGGGTTGCAGCATGTCGGGTCTCCATGGGGTCTGAGGGGGGACCGGAGGCGCCAACAAAAAAGCCGCCAGGGTCCCCTGGCGGCGGATTGGAAAGGTTCGGTGCGGGTAGCCTCTAGGCCGAACGGGTTCCAACCGGCGCCAAAGGCGTCGGATAGAATACGTACCAAAAGCGGTTCTGGTGGCCGGTGAGGTTCATGGCGACGGTTCTAGCGCCGCGGGAGATTGGTGACAACCGGCTTCAATAGACGTCGAGATAGCGCCGCCGGTCCAGATCGCTGACATGGCGACGGAAGACGTCGTCCTCGTGGCGCCGGGTCGCAACGAACCAGTCGACGAAGGCATCGCCGAACAGGCCGCGAGCCACCGGCGAGGCGTCCAGGCGATCGGCCGCGCTCCCCAGGGTGCGCGGCAGGCGGCGCTCGGGCGGCAGCGAGTCGGGGGCGGCCTCGCCCTCGAAGGCCAAGCCCGGGTCAATCCGGTTCTCGATGCCCCATAGGCCGGCACCCAGGCACTGGGCGAGCGTCAGGTGCGGATTGGAATCGGCAGCAGGCACGCGGAACTCGACGCGGGTCGCGCCGGGCGCCCCGGTGATCACCCGCACGGCGCAGGTCCGGTTCTGTACGCCCCAGGCCGAGACGACGGGCGCCCAGATGCCCGGCACCATGCGCCGGTAGGCGTTGACGGTGTGCGAGCACATCGCCAGCGTCTCGGGGAGCAGGGTGACCAGGCCACCGACGAAATGGCGCATGGTCGCCGAGATACCCTGCGGGTCGGCGGGATCGTGGAACAGCGCGTTGCCGTCGTCGTCCTGAAGCGAGACGTGGAGATGGCCCGACTGGCCGTTGGTCTGGTTCGACCACTTGGCCATGAAGGTCGCCATCAGCCCCTGGCGCTCGCAATGGGCCTTGGTGAAGGTCTTGAAGAGTGCGGCATTGTCGGCAGCGATCAGCCCCGGGGCGGGTTTCAGCGGCATCTCGACGCAGCCTGGCCCCTGTTCGGTATGGATCGAATCGATGCCGATGCCGAGCAGTTCCAGCACCGTTTCAAGGCCGTCGAAAAAGTCGTGCTCGATCGAGGGCACCATCGAATAGGTGTGGTTGCCCGGCTGCCAGGATTCCAGGCCGGTGTAGTCCTTGACGCGCACGCTGGCGGGCGTCTCGCGCAACAGGAAGAACTCGTACTCGAAACCTGCGGTGACCTGGAACCCCATGGCGCCGGCGCGGGCAAGCTGGTCCTTCAGCAGGTTGCGCGGTGCCAGGCGACCGGTCTCGCCGGCAAACTCGGCGATGAACAGCGCCTCACCGTCGGCAAAGGGGTAGAGGCGCCCGCTCGTCGGGTCGATGGGTGCCGGGGCATCGGCCCAGGCGCCCTGGCGATAGGGCACTTCGGCGACATCCCAGTGATAGAGCACCTCGCAGAACTCGTAGCCGCCCTTGAGCAGCTTGACGAATTTCTCGGTTTCCACGCGCTTGACCCGGAACCGCGCGTCGATGTCGAAGATGCCGATGTGGACGGCCCGGATTCCCTTGGCCTCGAGCAGGCCAAGGACCTGCGCTACGGCAGCTTCCTGCCCCAGGCTCAACGGCTCTTCCCGCCGAACGCCCAGGAGGCCGGATCGGGCACCGACGCGCCCTGCTGCAGCCAGAGGATGCCCTTGATGCAGCGCACGATGATCCAGATGGTCGTGAGTGCGCCGAGCAGGATGCCGAGCCCCAGCAGAGGCACCGTCACCCCGGAGATGATCCCGAACAGGAGGCCGATCCAGAAGGTGCGGACCTGGAACCGCAGGTGGCTGGCCTGCCAGGCGGGCGCCTCGTTGCGCCCCAGGATCGCCATGACACCACCGATCAGCCAGGTGATGCCGGTGACGAACGACGCAAGGTAAAGAATGTAGATGGCCATGGGATAGCCCGAAGGCTCCGCCTGCACGACCTGTCTGCCGTTCTCGCTCATGGCTGCCCCTCTCCTGCCGATGAGCACCGAGATTGGCCAAGCGCGGCGGACGACGCAAGCCCATGTGCGCAGTGGGTGCCCAGGGCTGCCGTTTGGACTACTATTGGTTCGTTAGGGTAACGGCCGCTGGGGCAAGCATCGGTCGCGGTATCGGTTCACGATCCACACAACCAGACATTGGGAGAACACCATGCACGTCAAGCGACAGTTCGATGTCGACCGGTTCTTCAGGCGCATCAAGGCCGGCGAGATGACCCGCCGCGAGGCAACCGCGAGTTTTGCCGCCGCCGGCCTGGGCACGCTTTCCCTGCCGATGGGCAACAGCGCCCGGGCCGATGACGGTACCGGTCAGGACATCACCTATTTCACCTGGTCGGGCTACGACATCCCCGAGCTGTTTGCCAGCTTCGTCGATGCCCATGGCGAGCCGAGCTACTCGGTCTTTGCCAGTGCCGAGGAAGGCTTCCAGAAGATGCGCGCCGGCTTCACCCCGGACGTCGCGCATCCCTGCATCGAGGACATGGACCGCTGGATGGAAGCGGGCATCATGCGCCCGATCGACACCTCCAAGATCACCAACTGGGAGAACGTCTTCCCGCGCATGCGCGACACCCGCGGCGTGAAGTACGACGGCGAGGTCTTCATCGCGCCGATGGACTGGGGCAACAGCTCGGTCATCTACCGCACCGACCTGGTGCCCGAGGGCACCGAGGAGAGCTGGTACATGCTCTTCGATCCCCAGTACAAGGGCCGCATCGGCGCCTCCAACACCTCCTCGAACGCCTGGGCCGCCGCCGCGGTGCTGGGCTTCGACATGTTCAACCCGACCGAGGAACAGGTTGCCGGGCCGATCGCCGACCTGATGCGCCAGCAGCGCGAACTGGTGCGCTTCTACTGGGACGACCAGTCGGAGGTCGAGCAGGCCATGGCCTCGGGCGAGATCATCACCGCCTATGCCTGGAACGCCGCGCTCAAGAACCTGACCGACGCAGGCGCGCCGGTTGCCTATGCCAATCCGAAGGAGGGCATCTGGACCTGGATCTGCGGCATCTGCCGTATCGAGGGCGGCAACGAGAAGGTCGACCTGCAGCACGAGCTGATCGATGCCTGGCTCGATGCCGAAACCGGCAAGTGGCTGATCGAGAACTACTACTACGGCCATTCCAACGAGAAGGCCTTCGAGCTGGCCGACCCCACCCTGCTCGCCGAACTGGGCTGGTCGAGCCCGGCCTCGCTGTTCGACGAGGGCATCCTGTTCGAACCCTACGATCCCCATGTCGAGGAGCGCTACACCGCGCTCTTCGAGGAGATCAAGGCCGGCTTCTGAGGCCTCGACCTGAAACACAGCGGGCCCGCCGGAGCGTTTCCGGCGGGCCCGTCTGCATTCCAAACCGTAACCTAACGTTCGCCCAGCGCCTTGAGCACCTTCATCTGGAAGTCGTGGACGGCGTGTTCGCTGATCTCGCTGCGGGCCTGGTCGACGACGAAACGGCCCTGCCGGTAGCCCAGGCTGTGAAGACCTCGCTGCACGCTCTCGCAGATCGGGATGTCCTCCTTGCGCACGACATCGACGAACTCGATGATCTCGCGCTCGGCATCGCTCGGCGTCTCCTGGGGGAAGTACCACTCGATCCGCTGGTCGGTCGTCTCCGGACCGGTCGGGACGTGATGGAAGATCGTCAGGTTGCCGCCGGGATAGGCCTCGATGCACCAGTTGGGCCAGAGTAGCCAGCTGCCGAACTCCTGGGGCTTGGCCGCCCCCTGGGTCACCGTGCCGTAGCCGACGTTCTTGTCGCGGCTGTGGTGGCTGTGGTGAAACTCGTGGGTCGTGATGCGGTAGGATGACCAGTCGAGCGCCTCCTCGATCAGGGTCCGGTGCTGGTTGGGGCAGTGGAAACACTCGTCGTAGTTCTCGACCGAGTTCTTCCAGTTGGCCTGCAGCGGATAGCTGTCGCGGTGGGCGCACTTGAGCTCGGCGGCGTGGGGAGAGAAGGCCGCGATCTCGGCTTCGAGCGCGCCGGTAGCCTGCGCGAAATCAAGCGCCTGGCCATCCAGGTTGACAAAGAGGAAGCCCAGCATGGTGCCAAGACGCACCGGCTCCAGGCAGAACTGGTCCCTGTCGAAGGACGGCAGGTGTTCGCTGCCCCGTGCGCTGCGCAGGGCGCCGTCCGTGCCGTAGGCCCAGTTGTGGTAGGGGCAGGTGATGACCGGGCCGATGCGGCCCTCGCCTTCGAGCAGGCGGTGGGCGCGGTGCTGGCAGACGTTGAAGAACGCACGGATCTCGCCGGACTGGTCGCGCACCAGGGCGACCGACTGGTCGGCAATCTCGCGCACCATGTAGCTGCCTGGCTGGGGCAGCATCGAGACGTGCCCGACATACTGCCAGGTGCGATGGAAGATCGCGGTGCGCTCGCGTGCGAAGATCTCCGGATCGTAATAATACGATGCGTCCATGGTCTGGGAGCGCATCGGGTCCTCCTGAAAGCCGGAAACCCGCAACGGCGTCACGTTGGACATGGACCTGCCTCCTCTGAACCCCTCGTTATTGAACGACAGTACAATAACCCGATGGCGACCGCAATCGGAGCGGGACACCACCAGAGCGTGCTATCGCGACGGAGCGGTTCGCGTTAGCCTTTCTCCATGAGCAGTGGGGAGAAGGACGCCATCACCGCCCGGCTGAAGGTTCGCCTCGCCGAACTGGACGAGGCCCACGCATCGAGCGGGGATTACCGCGCGCCGGTGACGCTCGACCAGCAGAGCGTCGGCCGTGTCTCCCGTGTCGACGCCCTGCAGATGCAGGCCATGGCCCAGGCCCAGGAACGGCGCCGCCGTGGCGAGCGCGGCCGCATCGAGGCCGCCCTGGAGCGCCTCGAGACGGGCGAGTACGGCTACTGCAGCGAATGCGGGGAGGAGATCGGCCTCAAGCGCCTGGAGTTCGATCCTGCCGTCGCCACCTGCATCCGCTGCGCCGGGCGCGGCAGCTGAAGCGCACCTTGCCGGCCTGAGCGCACGTCGCTACACCAGCGCCGGGCCCCTTGTTTCGTCCTGGGGCTCGACCCGGGGGCCGTAGAGCGTCCGGTTGATGGCTAGGCTGCCGACCAGTCCGGGACGCGTGTCGTAGTGGAAGATCGTCAGCAGCCGCCGACGCGCTCCCGCGACCTCGCTGACGCGGTGCAGCGAGCGTTCGCCGCGAAAGATCATCAGCGTACCGGCCGGCACCGGAATCGTCACCACGCCGCTGCGGTCGCCATCCATGACCCGGCCGACACCCTCGTAGTTTTCGTTCCCGGGTCCGCGCAGGCGCGGGACGCATTCGAAATCGCCTCCCGATTCGGGCTTCTGCAGCATCAGCGTGGTGGAGAACTCCGAGCCGTCGAAGTGCCAGTTCTGGCAGCCGCCCGCGCCCATCACCGAGATGTTCACCGACTGGTAGCGGCAGGCCATGGGATGGAGCGGGGGCGCGTCGAGTACGGCCTCGAGGAAGGCCGGCATGGCCGCCGATGCATAGAGCGCGCGGATGCCGTTGCCGGCCGGCACCTGGTCATAGGCGATCTGTGCCATGCGCCGGGGACTGGTGCGCAGACGGGGATGGCCGGGCGGCGGATCGGGCAGCGGCGGGTCCATGCGGCCGTAGTAGGGAGTCGCCCGGTCGATGCCCGGCCACGCACGGTCGACGAAACCCTCGACCTCCGCCGCCAGTTGCGCCGCCGTCGCCTGCAGCACGAAGCCTTCCAGCGTGGCATAGCCCCGATCCGCGATCGCCGCACGCAGGCCGGCGACCATGGCCGTGCCGGCCGGCGTATCGAGCGCATGGATCGGCCAGCGCCCCAGATCGACGATGTCGAGACCCGCGTTCATCATGGAGATGTCCTTTCCCTGCATCGGCAGTCTTGGCACCGTGCCGGGAATTGGCAAGACTGCGCTGACCGCCATCGACGGTACGCCCCCCAAGGATCGGACCACCCGATGCCCATGATCTCCGAGACCTCGCCCATCGCCTTTGCCGACGCCCTGCCCGAGGCGGTCGATGTCGTCGTCATCGGCGGCGGCATTGCCGGTACCGCCACCGCTTGGTTTCTCGCCAGGGCCGGGGTGAAGGTGCTGCTCTGCGAAAAGGGCCGCATCGCCGGGGAGCAGTCCAGCCGCAACTGGGGCTGGGTGCGCCAGCAGGGCCGCGATCCCGCCGAACTGCCGATCATGATGGAATCCAACCGCATCTGGCGCGGCCTGGCGCAGGAAACCGGCGAGGCTGATCTCGCCTTCGTTCCCTCCGGCTGCGTCTATCTGACCGACACGGCGGCGGGCATGGAGAAGTATGCCAGGTGGTACGAGACGGCGCGGGAGTTCCAGCTCGACACGCGCATGCTCACGAGGGCCGAACTGGAGGAGCTGATTCCCGGCGCAGGCGGCGCCTGGCTGGGCGGCATGATGACGCCCAGCGACGGGCGCGGCGAACCCTTCGTTGCGGTACCGGCCCTGGCCCGCGCGGCGCGCGCCGGCGGCGCGATCGTGATCGAGAACTGTGCCGTGCGAACCCTCGACATGGCCGGCGGACGGATAACCGGCGTGGTCACGGAGAAGGGCCGCGTGCGTGCCGACCGCGTCGTGCTGGCCGGCGGCGCCTGGTCCAGCCAGTTCGCCGCCAACACGGGCTTCGACCTGCCCCAGCTTGCCGTGCGTTCAACTGCGGCCCGCACCGAGGCGGTGCCCGAACACTACGCGCGCAACATCTCGACCCCGGGCCTGGCCATGCGCCGGCGTGCCGACGGCGGCTACACGGTCGCCAGCGGCGACATCGCCGAACACTACCTGGGACCGGCCTCGTTCCGCCACGCCCTGAAGTTCCGCAAGCTGATCGCGCTGTCGGCACGCGACATTCGGGTCCGCCTGGGCGCGCCCGAGGGTTACCCCAACAGCTGGCGCACCGCCCGCCGCTGGAACGGTGACGAGGAGAGTCCCTTCGAGCGGGCGCGCGTACTCAACCCTGCGCCTTCGCCCGAGGCCGTGCAGCGCATCCGCGACCGCCTCCCCAAGCGGTTCCCCGCAATGGCCGGGGTCGGCCTTGCCGAAGCCTGGGCCGGCATGATCGACGTCACACCCGATGCCGTGCCGGTGCTGGGCGACGTGGCCGGCATGCCTGGGCTGATCGTGGCCACCGGCCTCTCGGGCCACGGCTTCGGCATCGGCCCGGCGATCGGGCGCATCGCCGCCGACCTGGCGCGCGGGCGCGATCCCGGCCACGCCATGACCCGCTTCCGCCACGCCCGCTTCTTCGACGGCAGCCCGATCGTGCCCGGCCCCTACTGAGCCACGCCGCAACAAGGACACGACGATGAACGAGCCGATCGACATCGAACGGCTGTGGCGCGGCTGGCGCCGCTCGCCCTTCCACCAGTTCCTGGAGATGGACCTGGAAGGCCACGACCGGGCCGCCGGCGAGGTGCGCTTCCGCGTGCCGTTCAAGGCGGACTACAAGCGCACGCCGGTCGCCGAGGGCATCCACGGCGGCGTCATTGCCAGCGTCATCGACATTTCCGCGGCCTTCGTCCTGGCCGTGGCCGCCAACAAGACGGGCTTTCCCACCATCGACCTGCGCATCGACTACCTGCGCATGGCAGGAGACGGCGACCTTTCCGTCACCGCACGCTCGCTCAAGGCCGGGCGCACCATCGGCGTGGCCGATGTCGAGGTCACCGATACCCGCGGCCGCCTCTGCGCCGTCGGGCGGGGCACCTACGCCACTGCGGCAACCGGCGTCACCGGGGGCTGAAACGCACAACGCCTCCGGGGGTGAACCCGGAGGCGTTGCAGGCGTCGGATGCCGGCAGCGATCAGCCCTGCCAGGCAAAGTCAGCGAGGTACCAGAGATAGGCGTTGGGACGCACCGAGATGTCGATATCGGCACGGCGCAGGATGGCGAGCGGCGGGAACATCAGCCAGACGTAGGCACCGGTCTCTTCCATGATGTCCTGCATGCGCACGTACATCTCATGACGCTTGGTCTCTTCGGTTTCGGCAAGACCGGCCGCGAACAGGTCGTCGAACTCCTGATCGGTCCAGCGCTCCCAGTTCCAGATACCCTTCTGGCCGGAGACGTACCACTGCACCATCTGGCTGGGATCGGGCGAATCGCCGTACTGCATGATCCAGAGTTCGAGGTCCTTCCAGTCCTCACCCTCGCTCTCGAGGCCGAGGTTCCAGAACGGCCCGGGATCGAGCGGAACGATGTCGGCCTCGATGCCGACATCGGCAAGCTGGGCCTGGATGATCTGCGCTGCGGCCATGCGGTCGGCGATGTTGATCGTCTTGAGCGTGACCTTGAGGCCATCAACCCCCGCCTCGGCGAGCAGCTCGCGCGCCTTGTCGGGATTGGCCGTCTCGTAGGCCGTGGTCTCGCGGTAGCCGATCAGACCCGGCGGCACGACGCCGCGCGCCCGGGTCGGCACGCCGCCCCAGGCACCGTCGATCACCGTCTGCACGTCGATGGCGTTCTGGATCGCCTGGCGCACCCGGATGTCCTGCAGGTTCGGGTGCTCGGTGTTCATGCCCATCCAGTACCACTGGGTGCTGTTGTAGACGTCGAGCACCATGCCCTCGGGCACCGACTCCTCGTAACGCGGGATCGAATCGATGGCGACGAAGCCGATGTCGGCCTCACCGGCCTCCAGAGCGATCTCTCCGGTCTTGTCGTCGGGGATGATCAGGACCTTGATGTCGCGGATGTACGGTTCGGCACCGGTCCAGTTCGGGTCGGCCCCGATCGTCCAGTACTGGCTCTGCACCCATTCGCCAGGCTTGTAGGGCCCGCAATAGAAGGTCGGCAGGCCTTCGAACATCGTCTTGCCTGTGGCCTCGATCGCCGCCTTGCTGACGATGATGCCCGTGCCGTCGGCCAGCCAGGTGTAGAAGATCGCGGCAAACGGCGCGTTGAGCTTGATGACGCCCGAAAGGGTATCGGTGACCTCGATGCTTTCGAGGGAGGCGGCCTTGTCCTTCCACTCGGAATCGCGGATGCGCTCCAGCGAGAACTTGACGTCCTCTGCGGTCACTTCGCCCAGGGCATCGCCCGTGGCGGAATCGCGCCACATCAGACCGGGCTTGAGAGCAAAGGTGATGGTCTGGGGATCGGTCTGCTCGAGCGAGTCGACGA
>JAQCLG010000171.1 GCA_027592745.1 Pseudomonadota bacterium
CGCGCCGGCTGACGCGCCGGACCGTTGGAGCATCGAGGTGCGTTGCATGGTGCTTTACGACTGAACGCCGCAAGTTGAGGGGTTGCGGCGACCGTGTACTTTTTTCGCCGTCCTCGCTGATTCTGCGCGCGCCGGCCAGCATGACATCACCGTCAGGCCGCCGCCGATCCCCCGAAAGGCCGGAGACCGTTGGATCCGATTCCCTTCGCTCCGCCAGTTCTCGACACATAGAACCTGATCCTTCGCCGGACGGCAAACTGCCGGTGCCACTTCGCAGCCTTGAGCGCAGGTGGTGCCTGCGGCCGCGTCACGATCCCCGGGCGAGGCCGGGGAAGCGCGGGGGACCGCACCGGTTTGGGGACATCGATCCCGACGGGCCTTCGGAACACGACCGGCGTCGCGGCGTCGCTGCCGCAGACGCGACCGGGACATGGCGGAGCGCGGCGTTCGGTGTACAATGAGCATCACTTGCACGGCTTGGGGGCTCCGCCATGGGTGTGACGACCGAGATCTTCCTGCCGCTCGCGCTGTTCGTGATCATGTTCTCGCTCGGCCTCGGGCTCGGCCCGGCCGATTTCCGGCGGATCGCCATGCAGCCGCGCGACTTCCTGGTCGGCATGGTCTCGCAGTTGGTGCTGCTACCGGTCGTGGCCTTCGCCATCGCCCTGGTCTGGGCGCCGGCACCCGCCTTCGCCGTCGGGCTGATGATCATCGCGGCCGCACCCGGCGGCGTGACCTCGAACCTGCTCACCCGCTTCGCCGGCGGCGACACCGCGCTGTCGGTGACGATGACGGCGGTCACCAGCCTGGCCGCCATCGTCACGGTGCCCGTGGTCGTGTTCCTCGCGCTCGACCGTTTCGTGGGCGCTTCCGCCACGGCCGAGCTCTCGGTGATGGGGATCGCGCTGCGCATGTTCGCGATCGTCGCCGTGCCGGTGGCCCTCGGCATGACGCTTCGCGCCGCAAGGCCCGCGCTCGCCGCACGCTGGGAGCCGGCGGCGGGGATCGTCTCGGCGGTGCTGTTCGCGGTGGTCCTGGCCGCAGCGATCTGGGTCGAACGGGCGAACATCGCGACCTATTTCGCCTCCGCCGGCCTTGCCACCCTGGCGCTCAACCTCGCCATGATGGCAATCGCCTTCTGGGGCACGGTCCTGCTCGGCTGCCGGCGACCGCAGCGCATCGCGCTGTCGCTCGAATGCGGCCTGCAGAACGGCACGCTCGCGCTCGCCATCGTCGCCGCGCTCGGGCTCGATCCGGCCACCACGGTGCCGGCGGCGATCTACAGTCTCCTGATGTTCATGACGGCGCTGGCGTTCGTGGCGGTCGTCCGGAGCGGGCGCGGCAGCACCGCGGCGGACCGCAGGCCGGTCTGAGTCACCAGGGAATCGGCTTGCCGCGCCAGTCGAAGAAGCCACCGCTGTCGGCCGGGCCAAGCCGGTCGATTGCCGCCAGCAGATGGCCTGCCGACTGGGCAGGGGTGAGGCAAGGCACACCGTCCCGCAGATAGGGCGCCGACAGACGGGTCTCCACGGTGCCGGGATGCAGCGCCACGCAGACGGCGTCGGGATGCGTGCGTGCCAGCTCGATCGCCGCCGTATGCACGAGCTGGTTCAACGCGGCCTTCGAGGCCCGGTAGCCGTACCAGCCGCCCAGCCGGTTGTCGCCGATGCTGCCGACACGTGCCGACAGGCAGGTGAACACGGCGCGGCCCCGGCGCGGCAGCAGCGGGAGGATGTGCTTCATCAGCAGGGCCGGGCCGATGGCGTTGACGGCGAAGCAGCGCTCGAGGAATTCCGGATCGAGGTGGCGCAGGCTCTTCTCGGGCTGTCGTTCGCCATCGTGGAGGAAGCCGGCCGCATTGACGACCAGTCGTATCCGGCAGTCGGTGAGCCTGGCCGCTGCACGTGCGATGGTCGCCTCGTCACGGAGGTCGAGGTCCGGCCGGCCGAGCCGAATTACACGCACGTAAGCTGCCGCCCGCTCGAGCTCGTCGCAGAGCGCGCTCCCGATCCCGCCGCCGCCGCCGATCACCACCGCGACATCTCCGGCGCTTGGCTCCGACGACTGCGAAGCAGGAGCACGTCGCTCCCTATGGGCAGCTGATCCGGGGGCAGCCGGGGAGCTCATGGAGCCAGGGGTCGGGTGCCCGCCCTGATCCCTCTCGCGGCGAGGAACAGGCGCACCAGCGCCGGGCGAAGCAGGAGAAACAACCGGTAGCTGGCTTCGAGCAGAGGTGTTACTCCCGGCAGCGACGCCAGACGGCCGGCCCATCGCCAGCCGGGAACCTGCGACCACAGCTCGGCGAACGCGGCGGCGCCCGAGAGCAGCCGGTCGTCCCGAGACAGAACATGGAGCCGTGCCATCGCTGCGCCACGCGTCAGGACGTCGGGCATCTCGACTCCCGGAGAGGAAATGTCGACAAACCGCAGTTTTGCCGCGCGATCCCGCCCCCGATACAGTCCGATCTCCGACCGGCACAGGGGACAGGAGCCGTCGAAGAAGACGGCAGTCTGCGCGCCGCGTGCCGCCCCGCCTTCGTATTCCCGCGGCTCGCAGCTCGTCCCTTCAGGGTTTACGGACTCGCCGCTCCGCCATCCGCAATCGCGTACCGCACTCATGCTGCGAAAGCCGTCCGGGCACGATCAGTCGCCCTGCCGATCGCCGCCGCGTGCATGGTGCGGACGGGTGGCATCGGACAGGAACAGCCCGGGCCGTGCCGCCGCCGTCGTCCAGGTCGCGACGGTGATCGCGGCCGCCGCGATGAGAACGGTATGGCCGACGAGGCTGGCGGCCATGAAGGCGTAACTTCCGGTCGCCACCGCGAAGGCCAGGGCCCACATCATGCCAAGAGCCTGAAGGACATAGTGACGTATGGCGACGTCCGGAATATTGCGGAGCGGGCTGACTTCGTGGTCGAACACGAACTGCCAGGCGTGGACGACCAGCTTCTGCAGTGATGCGATCATCGCGGTATCCTCTTGAGTGGTTGGTGAGGGATACGCCCCGACCCGTCATGCGGATCAGATTGCCGCATCACACGCCGGGCGCGGCACGGCAACGGACGGGTCAAGCCGGCATCGCGCCTTCATGCCGCCATCGCGGAATCTGGGTGCGCCGCCCAGCGTGACACGAGCGTCAAGCTGCCGCCCGTCCCCTCGAAGGGACGGAGACCGTCGGAACCCGGTTCCCGCTCCTCCGTCGGCTTCGCTTGCAAGAGCGTTCCCCCTTTGCGGCCCCTTGCCCTGGAGGGCGACGCGCAAGCCGCCGGGCGGCGGCCGCGATACTGCATTGGCAGCCGGCGTGCGGTGTTGCGTTCCGGGCAAGCTTGGCCGATCTTGTGAGCGTCTCCATGGCAGGTTCAGAACGCGTGGCAAAGCTCGGCCTCGATGCGACCGACATCCGCATTCTCAGTGCGGTCCAGAAGCATGGTCCCCTGAGCAAGACCAGGCTTGCCGAGATCGTCAACCTGTCGCCGTCGCCGTGCCTTGCCCGGCTGAATCGGCTGAAGGCCGCCGGCTACATCCGCGGCTACCATGCCGACATTGCGCTGGACCGCATCCGTGACGTCACGCAGGTCATTGTGACCGTTGCGCTGACCCAGCACCGCAAGTCGGACTTCGAGCGTTTCGAAGCCCGGATCGCCGGCCTCGACGAGGTCGTCGAATGCATCGCGACGGGCGGGGGCATGGATTACGTCCTGAAGGTCTGCACCCCGAGCCTGGCCGCCTTTCAGGATCTCATGGAAAGCCTGCTCGAGGCCGAACTGGGGATCGATCGCTACATGACCTACATCGTGACACGCCAGATCAAGAACACGCGGCCCAACCTCGCGGCACTGCTCGCCGGCGCGCAGGATTGACACAGGCGTCCGGACGGTCCGACCGGGCCCTCACAACAGTCCGTTCGGCCTTTCGCCGGCACGATCTTCAGTCCGCGATGCAGCGCGGTTCGGGGCCAGACTGTGCCCTCGCAGAGCGCCCGCACAGGGCCGGGTCGCCTGCACGGGAGGGGAAGAGCCATGACGGGATCGGCTGACTTCGGCTTCGGCACGCAGATTCGCAAGTCGCCCTTCTTCGAGGCGACGGTTCGCTGGGGAGCCAGGGCGTTCTCCGTCTACAACCATATGTACATCCCACGCGACTTCGGCGATCCCGAGCAGAACTTCTGGAACCTCGTGAACGACGCCATCCTCTGCGACGTGGCGGTCGAGCGCCAGGTCGAGATCGCCGGACCCGATGCCGCGCGTTTCGTCCAGATGCTGATCCCCCGCGATCTCTCCGGCATGGCCGTGGGGCAGTGCAAGTACGTGGTGATCACCAACGCGGCCGGCGGCATCCTCAACGATCCGATCCTGCTGCGCCTCGAGGAGAACCGGTTCTGGCTCTCGCTGGCCGACAGCGACATGCTGCTCTGGGCGCAGGGTGTCGCGGTGTTCGCGGGCATGGATGTTTCCATCCACGAGCCCGATGTCTCGCCGCTGCAGCTCCAGGGCCCGAAGTCGGGCGAGGTCATGAAGGCGCTCTTCGGCGAGAGCATCATGGACCTGCGCTACTACTGGCTGCGCGAGGTGGAACTCGACGGCATTCCGCTCGTCGTGTCGCGCACGGGGTGGTCCAGCGAACTGGGCTACGAGTTCTACCTGCGGGACGGCGCGCGGGGCGACGAACTGTGGGAGCGGATCATGGCGGCCGGCGCCCCCCTGGGCCTGAAGCCGGGACATACCTCCGCGATTCGCCGCATCGAAGGCGCCATGCTGTCCTATCACGCGGACGCCGACATCCACACCAACCCATACGAACTCGGGCTCGACCGGCTGGTGAACCTCGACATGGAGGCCGAGTTCATCGGCAAGGCGGCACTTGCCCGGATCAGGGACGAGGGCGTCACGCGCCGGCAGGTCGGCCTCGTCATCGAGGGCGCCCCCCTGGATGGCCCCAACACGACCTTCTGGCCGGTCCGCAAGCGCGGCAACGCTGTCGGCAAGGTCACCTCGGCCATCCATTCGCCGAGGCTCGAGCAGAACATCGCCCTGGCGATGGTCGATGCCGAATGTGCAGAGCTCCGCACCGTGCTCGAGGTCGATGCCGTGTCCGGTCCGCTGCGCGCCACGGTCGTGGAACGTCCCTTCTTCGATCCCCGGAAGACGCTGGCTCTCGCCTGAACTGCGACCGCCGGTTCCCGCGAACGGGCCGTTCTCGATAGAGGAGCGGCAGCCCGAGTGGAGCGCCATGACGGTCTCGCTCCGTTGCTCCGGCTTGCGTCCGGGGTGCCCGGTGGTTCAAATGCCGCAGCGACTTCTCCCCCAGACGAAAGCCACGGGCCATGGCCGCTTACGACTACGTTATCATCGGCGCCGGTTCGGCCGGCTGCGTGCTGGCCAACAAGCTCAGCGCCGACGGGCGTTTTTCCGTCCTGGTGCTCGAGGCCGGACCGCCCGACCGGGACCTGCTGATCCATGTCCCGGCCGGCGTCTACTGGGCGCACCGCGATCCCCGGATCAACTGGAACTACATGACGGAGGAGGAACCCGAACTCGACGGCCGCCAGGTCTCGATGCCGCGCGGCAAGGTGGTCGGTGGCTCCTCGTCGATCAACTCCATGGTCTACATGCGCGGCCATCCCTGGGACTACGACAACTGGGCCCGCCAGCCGGGGCTGGAGGCCTGGGGTTCGGCGGACTGCCTGCCCTACTTCAAGGCGGGCGAGACCAGCGATCGCGGCGCCAGCGACTGGCGCGGCGGTTCGGGCCCGCTCGGCGTCACCAGGGGCGCCTTCGAGGATCCCCTGTTCGATGCCTTCCTGGAGGCCGGGCGGCAGGCCGGCCAGGGTTATTCCGACGATCTCAACGGCTACCAGCCCGAGGGTGTGGCGCGCTTCGATGCGACCAAGCGGGGCGGCAGGCGCTGCAGCGCGGCGGTCGCCCACCTGCGCCCGGCGCTGGCGCGCCCCAACCTCACGCTGCACACCGGCGCCATGGTCCGCCGCATCGTCGTTGCCGGCAACCGGGCGACGGCCGTGGAGTACGAGAAGGGCGGCAAGGCCCACCGGGTCGAGGCCGAACGCGAGATCATCCTGTCGGGCGGGGCGATCAACTCGCCCCAGGCGCTGATGCTCTCGGGCATCGGACCGGCCGACCACCTGCGCGAACACGGCATCGACGTCGCGCTCGACCTGCCCGGCGTAGGACGCAACCTGATGGATCACGCCACCGTGGCGACGCAGTTTGCCTGCACCAAGTCCCTGCCGATGCATCGCGTCGACCGTCCGCTCAACAAGATGATGGCCGGCGCCCGCTGGCTGCTCGACCGCGGCGGCATCGCCGCCTCCAACGTCTGGGAAGCCGGCGGCATGATCCGCGGCAACGAGGCGGTCAAGCAGGCCAACCTGCAGTACCACTACGCGCCGATGGGCTACGACTACGACGGCACGACGATCCGGCTGAAGCAGGCCTTCACCCTGCAGATCGACCAGCTGCGCCCGGCCAGCCGCGGCCATATTGCGCTGAAGTCGGCCGATCCCTCGGTCAAGCCGGCACAGCATTTCAACTACTTCTCCGAACCCTCCGACCTGCAGGAGCTGGTCGAAGGCATCATGAAGGCGCGCGACCTGGTCGCCCAGCGCGCCTTCGACGGCCTGCGCGGCGTCGAACTCAAGCCCGGCCCGGACGTGCGCACGCCGGCCGAGATCGCGCAGGCGGTGCGCCAGACCGCCGCGACGGACTACCATCCCTGCGGCACCTGCAGCATGGGGCAGGGACCGCAGGCCGTGGTCGACGGCCAGTTCCGGGTCCATGGCATCGAGGGTCTGCGCGTCGTCGATGCCTCGGCCATGCCGACGATCATCAGCGCCAACCTCAACGCCACGACGCAGATGATGGCGGCACGTGCCGCCGACTACATCCTGGGCAAGCCGCAGCTTGCGCCCTTCCAGGCGCGCTACGCCTTCATGGAGGAGACGGCCGCGCGGTGATCAGGCGGCAAGGAAGCCTTCCAGCCGTTCGCGGATGATGGCCTCTGCCTCGACCATGATGCGGTCGATCAGCTCCCTGACGGTCGGGATGTCGTAGACCAGCCCCGCGACCATGCCGCAGGACCAGGCGCCGGCGTCCATCTCGCCCCGCTGCAGGATGCGGGGATAGACGCCGCCGACCTCCTCGACGATGTCCTCAAACGCGATCGCACCGCCCAGCGCCTTCTCCTTCTCCAGGATGCGCTCGACGGCGGCGTTGTTGAGCACCCGCTCCGTGTTCCGCAACGGGCGCATGATGAGGCGGGTGTCGCGTTCGCTGGCGGCA
>JAQCLG010000172.1 GCA_027592745.1 Pseudomonadota bacterium
GAGGCCAGCGGCACCTTGGCGCGGAGGACATGCGCGTTGCCGCGCGGCTCCATGCCCCGGATCTGGCCGCGACGGCTGTTGAGGTCGCCGATCACGTCACCCATGTGCTCGTCGGGCGTCACGACCTCGACCTTCATCATCGGTTCGAGAAGCTGCGGGCCGGCCTTGGCGATACCCTCGCGGAAGGCGGCGCGGGCCGCGATCTCGAAGGCCATCGCGCTGGAGTCGACGTCATGGTAGGCGCCGTCGAACAGCGTGGCCTTGAAGTCGATCACCGGGAAACCGGCGATTACGCCCGTGTGGCAGGCCGAGCCGATGCCCTGCTGCACCGCGGGAATGAATTCCTTGGGCACGTTGCCGCCGGTCACCTTGTTCTCGAAGACGTAACCCGTACCGGTCTCGCCCGGCTCGAAGGTGATCTTGACGCGGGCGAACTGGCCCGAACCGCCGGTCTGCTTCTTGTGGGTGTAGTCGATGTCGTAGGCCTTGGTGATCGTCTCGCGGTAGGCGACCTGCGGGGCGCCGACATTGGCCTCGACGCCGAACTCGCGCTTCATGCGGTCGACGATGATCTCCAGGTGGAGTTCGCCCATGCCGCGGATGATGGTCTGGCCGCTCTCGTGGTCGGTGCCCACGCGGAACGAGGGATCCTCGTCGGCCAGGCGGTTGAGCGCCACGCCCATCTTGTCGTGGTCGGCCTTGGTCTTGGGCTCGACCGCGACCTCGATCACGGGCTCGGGGAATTCCATGCGCTCCAGGATCACGGGCTTGGCCGGATCGCAGACGGTGTCGCCGGTCGTGGTCTGCTTCAGGCCGCACATGGCGATGATGTCGCCGGCATGGGCCTCCTGCACGTCCTCGCGGCTGTTGGCATGCATCAGGAGCATGCGGCCGACGCGCTGGCGCGAGTCCTTGACCGTGTTGAGCACCTGGTCGCCGGCCTTCACGACGCCGGAATAGACACGCACGAAGGTCAGGGTACCGACATATTTGTCGGCCATCACCTTGAAGGCCAGGGCGGCGAACGGCTCGCTGTCGGAGCTCTTGCGCAGGACCTGCTCGTCGCTGTCGGGCAGCAGGCCGTGGATCGGGGGCACGTCGAGCGGCGAAGGCAGGTATTCGACCACGGCGTCCAGCATCGGCTGCACGCCCTTGTTCTTGAAGGCCGAACCCAGCAGCACGGGCACGAACTTGTGGATCAGGGTGCCCTTGCGGATGCACTTGCGCAGGGTCGCCTCGTCGGGCTCGGTGCCCTCCAGGTAGGCTTCCATGGCCGCGTCATCCATGTCGATCACGGCCTCGACCAGCTTGGCGCGCCATTCGGCGGCCTGGTCGGCGAGTTCGGCGGGGATGTCGAGAATGTCGTACTTGGCGCCTAGGCTGTCGTCGTGCCAGATCAGGGCCTTCATCGTGACCAGGTCGACCAGGCCGCGGAAGTCGGACTCTTCGCCGACCGGCAGCTGCAGCACCGCGGTGGTGACGCCGAAGCGGTCCTCGATCATGTCGACGCAGCGGAAGAAGTTGGCGCCGATGCGGTCCATCTTGTTGACGAAGCAGACGCGCGGAACCTTGTACTTGTCGGCCTGGCGCCAGACGGTCTCGGACTGCGGCTCGACGCCCGACACGGCGTCGAACACGGCGATCGCACCGTCGAGCACACGCAGGCTGCGCTCAACCTCGATGGTGAAGTCGACGTGGCCCGGGGTGTCGATGATGTTGATGCGGTGGTCGCGCCAGTAGGCCGTGGTCGCGGCCGACGTGATCGTGATGCCGCGCTCCTGCTCCTGCTCCATCCAGTCCATGGTGGCCGTGCCCTCATGGACCTCGCCGATCTTGTGCGACCGGCCGGTGTAGAACAGGACGCGTTCCGTAGTCGTCGTCTTGCCCGCATCGATGTGGGCCATGATGCCGATGTTACGATAACGCTCGAGAGGTTGCGTGCGTGCCATTGTATCGCTCGTCCTTGGGGCCGGTTGACCCCGGGTTACCAGCGCGAATATTCGCTACCAGCGGTAGTGGGAAAACGCCTTGTTCGCGTCAGCCATACGGTGCGTATCTTCGCGCTTCTTCACAGCCGAACCACGCTGGTTGGCGGCATCGAGAAGCTCTGTTGAAAGGCGGTCCACCATGGTGGTCTCGGAACGGCCGCGTGCCGCCGTGATGATCCACCGGATGGCAAGCGCCTGCTGGCGGTCGTTGCGGACCTCCACAGGCACCTGGTAGGTCGCGCCGCCGACGCGGCGCGAGCGAACCTCGACCGAGGGGCGAACATTGCCCATGGCCTGGAGGAACACGGCGACCGGCTCCTGGCCGGTCTTGTCGCGGATGCGATCGAGGGCGCCGTAGACGATGGCTTCGGCAACGGCCTTCTTGCCATCGTACATCAGGCTGTTGATGAACTTCGTGAGGACCGTGTCGCCGTAGACGGCGTCCGGAAGGACTTCTCTTTTTTCTGCAGCGCGACGACGCGACATGGTGTTTCCCCCTGCTTACTTCGGCCGCTTGGCGCCGTACTTGGAACGGCTCTGGCGGCGGGCGGAAACGCCCTGGGTGTCGAGGGTGCCGCGCACGATGTGATAACGCACGCCGGGAAGATCCTTCACGCGGCCGCCGCGGATCAGCACGACCGAGTGCTCCTGGAGGTTGTGACCCTCGCCGGGAATGTAGCTGGTCACCTCGAAGCCGTTGGTCAGGCGCACGCGGGCGACCTTACGAAGCGCCGAGTTCGGCTTCTTCGGGGTCGTCGTGTAGACGCGCGTGCACACGCCACGCTTCTGCGGGCAGGCCTCGAGGGCCGGAACCTTGTTGCGAGCGCGGCGCGGCTTGCGCGGCTTGCGAATGAGCTGTTGTACCGTGGGCATCCACCGGTCCTCGTTAGACAAAAAAAGTGGGCGCGACAATCCGGCCTCTGCCCTCCCGGGGAGGTCCCGAGGCCATTGTACCGTCGCGCTGGAAGCGTTCATGCCCCCGAAGGCCTTGTGATTCTGCGAATCACGCCGTCTCGGGAGGCGCGGACTATATGCACGGCATCCCTGTGGGTCAACACCCGCAATGCCCGAAATCCAAGGTTTTTCCGCCGCGGCCGCCGGCTGCACCGGATCGTCCCGGCGGAAGCGGAAAAACACCCGCCGAACCCGGCCCAGGGGCGCGGATTCGGCGGGTTTTCAAGCCCGGAGCGCCCTGCCCGCGTGGCCGGGCGCCCCGTCATCCCTGCCCGGCCGTCCGGCCGGACGGTTTCAGGCGATCTGTGCCTCGTCGATCGGGGTCGAGGACGTCAGGCGGGCCGGAGCGGCCTTGCCATCCTCGTCGTCGCCCTCGATCTGCATCGGCGCATCCAGGCCCTCGATCTTGCGCAGGCGATGGACCACGCGGCCCGTGCCCGCCGGGATCAGGCGGCCGACGATGACGTTCTCCTTCAGGCCCATCAGCTCGTCGCGCTTGCCGGCCACCGAAGCCTCGGTGAGCACGCGCGTGGTCTCCTGGAAGGAGGCCGCCGAGATGAACGACTGGGTCTGCAGGCTCGCCTTGGTGATGCCCTGCAGCACCGGGGTCGCCAGGGCCGGCGCACGGCCGTCCTCCTCGGTGCGGCGGTTGATGGCATCGAACTCGCGCCGGTCGACCTGCTCGCCGACCAGGAAGGTCGTGTCGCCCGGAGCGTAGATCTCCACCTTCTGCAGCATCTGGCGGCAGATGACCTCGATGTGCTTGTCGTTGATGCGCACACCCTGGAGACGATAGACGCTCTGGATCTCGTCGATCAGGTAGTTGGCCAGTGCCTCCACACCCATGACACGCAGGATGTCGTGGGGCACGGGGCTTCCGTCGATCAGCGGATCGCCCTTGCGCACATAGTCGCCGTCGTTGACCGCGATATGCTTGCCCTTGGGCAGCAGGTACTCCTGGGGCTCGCCGTCGCCGCTCTCCGGCTTGACGATGACCCGGCGCTTGTTCTTGTAGTCCTTGCCGAACTCGACCCAGCCGTCGCCCTCGCTGATCACCGCGTGGTCCTTGGGCTTGCGGGCCTCGAACAGCTCGGCGACACGCGGCAGACCGCCGGTGATGTCGCTGGTGCGGATCGAGTCCCTGGGCACGCGGGCCAGGATGTCGCCGGGGTTGACCTGCTGGCCGTTGTCGATCGACAGCACGGCATCGACCGACAGCTCGAACACCGAGCCGGGCTCGGCATCCTTCTCGCCGGCCTTGATGTCGGCCTCGAAGATCGCCAGGCGCGGACGCAGGCCCGCACCGCGGGGCTGCTGGCGCCAGTCGGTCACCACCTGGTTGGCGATGCCGCTGGTCTCGTCGGTGATCTCGCGCAGCGAGAGACCCTCGACCAGGTCGAGCATGGCCACCGTACCGGCGCGATCGGCGATTATCGGCAGGTTGTAGGGGTCCCAGCGGGCCAGCGTGTCGCCACGGCCGACCCTGGCCCCGTCCTCGACCATGAGGCGGGCGCCGTAGGGCATGCGGTAGCGCGAGCGCTCGTTGCCCTTGGCATCCTCGATCAGCAGTTCGCAGTTGCGGGCAAGCACGATGGTGTTGCCGTCGCTGTCCTTGACCAGGCGCTGGTTGGTGAAGCGCGCGGTACCCTCGACCGTGGATTCGATCGAGGAGGATTCCGCACCGCGCTGGGCCGTGCCGCCGATGTGGAAGGTGCGCATCGTCAGCTGGGTGCCCGGCTCGCCGATCGACTGGGCCGCGATGACGCCCACCGCCTCGCCCATGTTGACCGAGGTGCCGCGCGCCAGGTCGCGCCCGTAGCACTGGGCGCAGACGCCGATCTCGCTCTGGCAGGTCAGCACCGAGCGGATGCGGATGTACTCCACGCCGGATTCCCGGATCGCCTCCATGTGACGTTCCTCGATCATCGTGCGCTCGGGCAGGATGACCTCGTCGGTCACGGGATGGACCACGTCCTCCAGGGTGAAGCGGCCCAGCACACGCTCGGCCAGGGAGACGATCTCCTCGGAACCCTGCATGACCGCGCCGACCGTCAGGCCGTCCTCGGTGCCGCAGTCGTCCTCGATGATCACGCAATCCTGGGCGACGTCGACCAGACGGCGGGTCAGGTAGCCCGAGTTCGCCGTCTTGAGCGCGGTGTCGGCCAGGCCCTTGCGCGCGCCGTGGGTGGAGTTGAAGTACTCCAGCACGGTCAGGCCTTCCTTGAAGTTCGAGATGATCGGCGTCTCGATGATCTCGCCCGACGGCTTGGCCATCAGGCCGCGCATGCCGGCAAGCTGCTTGATCTGGGCCGCCGAACCGCGCGCGCCCGAATGGGCCATCATGTAGATCGGGTTCAGGCGGCGGCGCTTCTCGCCGGTCTGGACGTCGATCGTGTCCATGCTGGAGAGGCCCGCCATCAGGGCGTCGGCGACCTTGTCGGTGCAGTGCGACCAGGCGTCGATGACCTTGTTGTACTTCTCGCCCTGCGTGATGACGCCGTCCATGTACTGCTGCTCGTATTCCTTCACGCGCTCCTGCGTGTCCTTGACGAGCTGGATCTTCTCGGCGGGGATGACCATGTCGTCCTTGCCGAAGGAGATGCCGGAATCGCAGGCATGGTGGAAACCCAGCGCCATGACGCGATCGCAGAAGATGACCGTCTCCTTCTGACCGCAATGGCGGTAGACGGCATCGATCACTTCCGAGATCTCGCGCTTGGTCAGCGTCCGGTTGATGATGTCGAACGGCAGCTCGGGATGGTGCGGCAGGAGCTGCGAGAGCAGCATGCGGCCCGGCGTCGTCTGCTTGATCGTCGTCTCGGGTTCGCCCTGCGCATTCACGCCGTTGTAGCGGCAGCGGATCTTGGTCTGCATGGTGACGAAACCGGCCGCCAGGGCGTGCTCGATTTCACCGACCGTGCCGAACACCATGCCTTCGCCCGGCTCGCCATCGATCTCCAGCGAAATGTCGTAGAGGCCCAGGACGATGTCCTGGGACGGCACGATGATCGGCTTGCCGTTGGCGGGCGAGAGGATGTTGTTGGTCGACATCATCAGGACGCGCGCCTCGAGCTGGCTCTCGATCGAGAGCGGCACGTGCACGGCCATCTGGTCGCCGTCGAAGTCCGCGTTGAAGGCGGCGCAGACCAGCGGATGGAGCTGGATCGCCTTGCCTTCGACCAGGATGGGCTCGAACGCCTGGATGCCCAGGCGATGCAGCGTCGGCGCGCGGTTGAGCAGCACCGGATGTTCGCGGATGACCTCCTCGAGGATATCCCAGACCTCCGGACGCTCCTTCTCGACCAGGCGCTTGGCCGCCTTGATGGTCGGCGCCTTGCCGTACATCTCGAGCTTCGAATAGATGAACGGCTTGAACAGCTCGAGCGCCATCTTCTTCGGCAGGCCGCACTGGTGCAGCTTCAGCTCGGGCCCGACCACGATGACCGAACGGCCCGAGTAGTCGACGCGCTTGCCCAGAAGGTTCTGGCGGAAGCGGCCCTGCTTGCCCTTGAGCATGTCCGAAAGCGAACGCAGCGGACGCTTGTTGGCGCCGGTGATGACGCGGCCGCGGCGGCCGTTGTCGAACAGGGCGTCGACCGACTCCTGGAGCATGCGCTTCTCGTTGCGCACGATGATGTCGGGCGCGCGCAATTCGATCAGGCGCTTGAGGCGGTTGTTGCGGTTGATCACGCGACGGTAGAGATCGTTGAGATCGGAGGTCGCGAAACGGCCACCGTCCAACGGCACCAGCGGGCGCAGCTCGGGCGGGATCACGGGGACGACCTCGAGGATCATCCACTCGGGACGGTTGCCGGATTCGACGAAGGTCTCGACCAGCTTCAGGCGCTTGACGATCTTCTTGCGCTTGGCTTCCGAGGTCGTCTCGGCCAGGTCCTCGCGCATCATGTCGCGCTCGGCTTCCAGGTCGATGTTCTTCATCAGGTCGCGTACCGCCTCGGCGCCGATGCCGGCACGGAAGGCGTCGTCGCCGTATTCGTCACGCGCCTCGTAGTACTGCTCCTCGGTCAGGAGCTGGCGCTCCTCGAGCGGGGTCAGGCCCGGATCGATGACGATGTACTGCTCGAAGTAGAGGACGCGCTCAAGCTCCTTCAGCGTCATGTCCATCAGCAGGCCGATGCGGCTCGGCAGCGACTTCAGGAACCAGATGTGGGCGACCGGGGCGGCCAGCTCGATGTGGCCCATGCGCTCGCGCCGCACCGAGGACTTGATCACCTCGACGCCGCACTTCTCGCACACGATGCCCTTGAACTTCATGCGCTTGTACTTGCCGCACAGGCACTCGTAGTCCTTGATCGGGCCGAAGATGCGGGCGCAGAACAG
>JAQCLG010000173.1 GCA_027592745.1 Pseudomonadota bacterium
CCGTCGGGGCCCTTGCCGCCCGGAAGCGGGCGCCAGTGCGCCAGCGGCCCGACCCGCACCGCCTTGGACCCCGGGATCAGGGCGAGGCGATCGCCGGCGCCGAGCAGGTACATCACCCGGTCGGGCGGCAATGCCGGGCGGTCGATGCCGCCGCCCTCCCCCGCGCTCTGCGCGACCCTACCGGCCAGGGCATCGCAATCGATGGCACGGGCGTCGCGGTAACCCGGCGTGCCCGGCCGGCGCAGCCCGACGACACTGCCCAGGCCGAGCACGAGACTGCCGCCGGGGAGCGCGACGGTGACGGCCGTGACGGCACCGGCAGAGGGCGCAGAGCGGCCCAGGGGATCGATGAGCTCCATGCCGGCGGCAGCGCGCTCGACCGAGGCGACGCGGGCCAGGGGCAGGGCGACGAAGCCGTCGTCCAGGGCACAGACCAGTTCGAGCGGGCCGGCATCCCTGGCCTTGTCGACGTCTCGCGCCGGGTCCGCGGCAGAGGCAGCCCGCGACGGACCGGGAGGACGCTCGGCAACCGGCAGGACAAGGTGCGCCAGGTCGAGCAGAAGGATTTCCTCGCCGCCGCGCCATGCCCGGCCCGCGACCAGCGCCGCCCCGGCAACCGGCTCGGCAAGATCGATCACACGCTCGACCGCTTCGACCCGCAGGGCCACGGGGCCGGCGCCGCTTTGCGCCACCACCAACTGCCTGCCCCCGGCCTCATCGCCGATCAGGGCGCCCAGGGCGACCTGGGGCACGAGATCACGGCCGTAGGAGGCGATGCCGTCGACCCAGGCGGGCGAACGCGGCAACGGCACCGTGGCGGCGGCCGGTGCGACGCGCAGCACCTTGCCGACCGGCAGGGCGCAACGCCGGGCGCCGCCCCGGAGCAGGAGCCAGAGGGTCATGGCAGGGCCCCGCGCCGGTAGATCACGGCCGTGCCGCAGGGCTCGCGCACGAAACCACTGCCGGGCGGCAGCCGGTCGGTCACCCCGAGCAGGAGAAGCCCGCCGTCGACGAGACCGCGGTGCAGGGCGCCGACGGCGCGTTGCTGGGCCGCCTCGTCGAAATAGATGAAGACGTTGCGGCACAGGGCGATGTCGAACCCGGTCCCGGGCGGCTGCGCGTCCATCAGGTTGTGCTGGCAGAAGGCGGCAAGGCCCGCGAGTTCATCGCTGATCCGGCGCAGGCCCGCCCGCTCCCCCATGCAGGGGGTGAAGTGGCGGGCGTGGCGATCCGGCAGGCGGCGGAAGGCATTGAGGCCCGGGCCGCCGTAGATGCCTTCCCACGCGCGGGCCAGGATGGTGCGACTGATGTCGCTGCCCAGGACCGTGATCGACCAGTCCCGCGCGTTCTCGCCCCGCGCGGCGATTGCATCCAGCACCAGGATCGCCGCCGAATAGGCTTCCTCGCCCGAGGCGCAGCCGGCCGACCACAGCCGCAGGAATCGCTTGCCCGCCGCAGCCCTGGATTCCAGAAGCGCCGGGAGGAAACGATCCGACAGCACGGCAAGCTGGGCGGGGTCGCGGAAGAAATAGGTCTCGTGGACCGTGACGGTCTCGACGAAGGCAAGCCAGGCCGGATCGTCGGGAGGTCGGGCGACCAGATCGTCGGCCCAGGCGCGCCGTTTGCCGGCGGGATGCTGGCGCAGGACCCCGGCGATCTTGCGCCCCAGAAGGTCGTCGGGCTTCAGGCCGCACTTGCGCCGCAGATCCTCCATCAGACAGGCCACCTCGGGAGCGTCCTGCGCCACATCGTCTCCGGTCACTGCCATGCGGCCCGCCCCCCGGCCGCCATCAGGACGTCTTGAAGCGGTCGACCTGCTCGCGCGAACGCTGGGCGAGCTTGCTGAGCTCGATCATCGTGGCGGTGATCTCCTCGGCAGCGGTGGCGTTGCCCTGGCCGATCTCGCGCAGCGATCCGACATTGACCTCGATGCGAGCGACCGAGGCGCGCTGTTCCTCGACCGCGGCGGCGACCGAACGCACCATGGCGTCGGACTCCGAGACGTGCCGGGAGATCTCGTCCATCGCGCGCTCCAGCACCTCGGCGGCATCCAGGCTGCGGGTGGCATCGGCCTGGACCTGCTTGGCCAGGGCCTGGACCTCCTGGGAGGACTGCGCCGAATCCTCGGCGAGCTGACCGATCTGCTCGGCCACGACGGCGAACCCCTTGCCGTTGTCGCCGGCGCGGGCCGCCTCGATCGAGGCGTTGAGCGAGAGCATGTGGGTCTCGTTGGCGATGCGGGTGATGGCATCGGAAATGCGGTTGATGCGCTTGCTGTCCTCCTCGATGCCGCGCGCCGAATGGACCATCGAACCCATGCGCGCCCGCCCGCCCTCGACCAGGCGGGCCGCGGCCGTGGCCTGCTGGCTAGCCTCGCGCGTCGTCTGGGCGGCATCGGCGATGGAGATGCTGGTCTGCTGCATGGCCTCGACGATCTGGTTGAGATCGTCGATCTGGAGCTGGGCGCCCTCGGCAACCTGGCCGATGGCACTGGAGGCCTGGGAGGCGCCGCCGGCGACCTGGGTGGTGTTCTGGGAGAGCTCGCGCAGGGCGCCCTGGGTCTGTTCCATCAGGCGGTTGAAGGCGACCGAGGCGCGGCCGATCTCGTCCTCGAGTTCGTAGCTGTGGCGGCGCGTGAAATCGAGATCGCGCGCGACCTCCTCGAGCAGGCCCGAGAGTTCGCCCACCGGGCGCACGACCAGGCTGCGGATCAGGTAGGTGCCGAGCAGGGCAAGGAACAGGATGCCGGCGATCGAACCGGCAATGATCTGGATGCCGGCATCGTCGAGCAGCTTGCCGACGGCATCGCGCTCGGCAATCACCCGGCTCGAGATTTCCTGGGTCATGTCGCGCATCAGGTCGATGGCGGCGTCGAGTTCCTCGGCGGAATCGGCGTCCAGGCCGTTGTCGTTGATGTCGCGCACGTATTCGCGCAGCTGGAAGACGCCGTTGCGCAGGGCGCTTTCGCCGTCGCGGATCCAGGGCCGCGTCGACAGCGTCTCCAGCGCCTCGTCGATCCGCTGGGTGAGGTCGGCGATCTCGGCCCTGCCGGTGACGCTGCTGTCGCCCACGCCGCCGGCCATGAACTGCTGGCGCAGGGAAAGTTCCAGCAGGTCGCCGCGCAGGTCCTGCACGGCGATCATGTCCTCGTCGAGTTCGCCGGTGAGCACGCCGACCCGCTGCTCCACCTGGATCAACTGCAGGTAGGCATTGACGCCCGAGGCGACCGAGATGGTCACCGCACAGATCACCATGAGGTAGAGCTTGGTGCTGATCGAAAGCGTTTTCAGCATCGACATCCCCGGTCCGCGGCGGGGGTTGCGCCGCCGCGGCTGTCTTGCGCATGGTTATGTCACAGACCGCCGACACCAAGAAGCCGCCGCGGCTGGAACTGTGTTTAGTATCACCCCCCGCGCCGGTTTCCCGAAGCCGCGCGTGACCTCTAGGATAGCCGGAAACAAGGAATTCTCCCATGCTGGCAAAGAGCGACGTCGAACCGCTGTTCCGCCCCACCGCCCAGGCGCGCGGGCTGCCGGCGCTGGCCTATACCAGCGAGGAATTCGCGCGGGAGGAATGCACCAGCCTGTTTGCCCGCACCTGGATGTGCGCAGGCTACGGCCACGAGCTGCCCGCGCCGGGCGACGTGCTGCCGCGCACCGTGGCCGGCGTGCCGCTGCTCTTCGTGCGCACGCGCTCGGGCGAACTGCGCTGCTTCCACAACGTCTGCAGCCACCGCGGCGCCAAGCTGGTCTCCGAGCAGGCCTCCTCGGTCCAGATGATGCGCTGCCGCTACCACGGCTGGACCTTCGACCTGGAAGGCAACTTGCGGGTGACGCCCCACTGGGGCGGCCACAACCAGCCCTCGGGCGACCTCGACAAGGCCTGCGCCGGACTCGCCCCGGTCGCCATGGCGGCCTGGCACGACTGGCTGTTCGTCAACATCGACGGCAATGCCGGTCCGTTCGAGGCCTACGCCGCGCCGTTCCAGGCCCATTTCGCGGCCTATGGCCTGGACGAGGCGGTGTGGACCCGCACCCTGCCCTACGAGATCTCGGCCAACTGGAAGCTGGTCGCCGAGAACTACCTCGAGACGCTCCATCTCAACTTCATCCACACGCTGCTGGCCGAGGTCGCGCCCTTCGAGCAGCACGCCGTGATCGCCGAGGGCAACTGCCTGGGCACGATCATCGATGTCGGCCTGCCCGAGAACTGGGTGCGCAACGATGCCCTGCCGCGCTGGCGCGGCGTCGATGCCGACAACCGCACGGCCAAGAACATGGCGCTGTTCCCCAACTTCAAGCTGGTGATCGGCCCCGACCATTGCGCCAGCATGGTCGAGTTCCCGGACGGCGCGGCGACCTCGCACCAGCGCTGGGACTTCTACTTCGCCGGCCAGGGCGCCACCGACGAGTGTTTCCGCAGCGCGCGCGAGGCGATCATCGATTTCTACGACAAGACCAATGTCGAGGATTTCGGTGCGGTCGAGGCGGTCCACGCCGGTCATCACTCGCCCGCCATGAAGGGCGCGCGCTTCAACGGCATCTGGGAAGGTGCCGTCCACCACTTCCAGAAGCTCGTCGCCGAACGCATGGCGGCGTAAAAGGACAGTCTCAAGAGAGGGGATGCCATGAAAAACGAGGTTTTCATCACCTGCGCCATCACCGGTGCGGGCGATACCGTGGGCAAGAGCGACAAGGTGCCGGTGACGCCCCAGCAGATCGCCGATTCGGCGATCGAGGCGGCGCGCGCCGGTGCGGCCATTGCCCACATCCATGTCCGCGACATCGCGACCGGCCAGGGCAACCGCGACCGCGACGCCTTCCGCGAGGTCGTCTCGCGCATCCGCTCCAGCGACGTCGACGTCATCATCAACCTGACGACCGGCATCGGCGGCGACTTCGTCCCCGACGAGAACGATCCCGGCCGGGCCGCCGAGGGCTGCGACATGGCCAGCCCCGAGGACCGCGTGCTCCACATCGAGGAACTGCTGCCCGAGATCTGCACGCTCGATGTCGCCACCATGAACTTCCCCGGTGGCGCCTTCATGAACGTGCCCAAGCACCTGCGCATCATGGCCGACCGCATCAAGGCGGCCGGCGTGACCCCGGAGCTGGAGTGTTTCGACCTCGGCCACGTGCGCCTGGCCAACCAGCTGATCGCGGAGGGCCACATCGACGAGCCACCACTCTTCCAGATCTGCCTGGGCGTGCCCTGGGGCGCGCCGGCCGATCCCGAATCGCTGATCGCGATGCGCAACCTGCTGCCCGCCAACGCCCGCTGGTCGGCCTTCGGCATCAGCCGGCTGCAGATGCCCATGGCGGCGCAGTCGGTGATCGCCGGCGGCAACGTGCGCGTCGGCCTGGAGGACAACCTCTACCTCGACCGCGGCGTGCTGGCGACCAACGGCCAGCTGGTCGAGCGCGCCGTGGGCATCGTCGAGCGCCTGGGCGCGCGCGTCATGTCGCCGGGCGAGACGCGCGAGCACCTGGGCCTGTCCAAGCAGCACTGAACGGGAGCGGAACCGTGGAGGTCGCGCAGACCTGGTTCCGCAAGGCGGAGATGGGCGATGGGGTGACCCTGATCTGGGAGCCCCACGCCCATCCCACCACCGCCTGCAACATCTGGCACATCGCCGGGCGCGACCGCGACCTGCTGGTCGATTCCGGCATGGGCGTGACCTCCCTGCGCACCTATCTCGCCGGCATCACCGACCGGCCGATCCTGGCCCTGGGCACCCACAGCCATTTCGACCATGTCGGCTGCCACCACGAGTTTCCCAGGCGCCTGATGCACACCGCCGAGGCCGCCATCATGGCCGCCCCGAGCCGCGACAACATGGCGATCGAGGGCTGGGTGCGCGCCGATACCTTCACGGCCCTGCCCAACGAGGGTTTCGAGCCGGAGTCCTACATGGTCAAGGCCGCGCCGGTGACCGATCCGGTCGAGGAAGGCGATGTCATCGACCTGGGCGACCGGGTCTTGCGCGTGCTGCACCTGCCGGGTCATTCGCCGGGCAGCATCGGCGTCCTGGAGGATGCCACGGGACGTTTCTTCCCGGGCGATGCCATCTTCGAGGGCCACCTGCACGACGACGTCTACCATTCCGTGCCCGAGGATTTCGTGCTGACCATGGCGCGCATCCGCGAACTGCCCGTGACCGCCCTGCACGGCGGCCACGGCAGGAGCGTCGATGGCGCGCGCATGGTCGAGATCGCCAACGACTACATCGCCGGGCGGCGCGAGCGCGGCTGCCCGGTTGCCAGGAGGATCGCCCCATGAACCTGCCCGTCTGCCATCCCGAGGACTGGTACCGCCGCGAGAGCCTTGCCGACGGCGTCACGCTCATCTGGGAACCCTTCATCGACCCCGGCGTGCGCTGCAACATGTGGCACGTGCGCGGCCGCGAGCGCGACCTGCTGTTCGATTCGGGTTTCGGCGTCGTGCCGCTGCGCCGCCATGTCAGCCTGCTGGCCGAACGCGATGTGCTGTGCGTGGCCAGCCACAGCCATTTCGACCATGTCGGCGGCCACGACGAGTTCGAGCACCGCGTGATGCACGTCGCCGAGGCCGCCATCATGGCCGCGCCGACGCGCGAGAACACGCTGGCCTCCGGCTACCTCAGCTACGACATCTTCGAGGCGCTGCCCTTCGCGGGGTTCGACCCGGCCGACTACAACGTGCGCCCGGCACCGGCGACCCGCCTGGTCGAGGAGGGCGACGTCATCGACCTGGGCGACCGGGTCTTCCGCGTGCTGCACTATCCCGGCCACTCGCCGGGCGGCATCGGCCTCTTCGAGGACGCCACGGGCATCTTCTTCTCGGGCGACACGATCTACGACGGCAAGCTGTTTGCCGACGCCTCGCCCAATGCGGACGCCGACTACATCGAGAGCATGGAGCGCCTGAAGGAACTGCCGGTCAGCGTCTGCCACGGCGGCCACTACGCCAGCGTCGGGCGCGACCGCATGATCACACTCGCCGACGAATACATCGCCGGCCACCGCAAGCCGGGCTGCCCGGCAGGACACTGAACGGTGCGTCGTGCCTCTGCGGATACAGAATTCTCCCCTCTCCCCCTGTGGGAGAGGGTCGGGGTGAGGGGTGTTACGCGCG
>JAQCLG010000174.1 GCA_027592745.1 Pseudomonadota bacterium
CCTCGGGAATCCCCATTCGATTCCCCACAAACAGGAAACGCTCTAGAAGCGGCGGCAGGCGTTCACGGCGCCAGCGCACGCGCCAGGGCGGCGGCGGCGGCGTCGATCTCGGCTTCGGCGACGGCGGCGTAACCCAGCACCAGGGCCGGCGGCTGGGGCGCACGGATGCGGTACGTCGAGAGCGCCACGGTCGCCACCCCCGCGTCGCCGCCGCGCCATGCGGCCTCGCGGTCGTCCATGCGCGCACCCATTGCAGGCGTCAGGCGGCCGACCAGATGGAGGCCGGCATCATCGGGCGCGAGATCGAGCAGGCCGCCGAGATGGCGCCGTCCGGCTTCCAGCAGGGCTTCCTGGCGCCCGGCGTAAAGCCGGCGCATGCGCCGGATGTGGGCGGCGAAATGGCCGTCGTCGATGAAACGGGCGAGCGCGGGCTGGGCGATCAGGCTGGCGTGGTCGTCGATTGCGCTCCTGACCGCACGAAAGACGTCGACCAGATGCGGCGGCACCACCAGATAACCCAGGCGCAGGGAAGGGAACATCACCTTGGAGAAGCTGCCGGCATAGATCACCCGGCCGCAGCGATCGAGCCCCTGGAGCGAGGCGAGCGGGCGGCCGCGGTAGCGGAACTCGCTGTCGTAGTCGTCCTCCAGGATCCAGCCGTCGCGCCGGGCGGCCCATTCGATCAGCGCGAGGCGCCGCGGCAGGCTCATGACGGTGCCCAGCGGATAGTGGTGCGAGGGCGTCACGCAGGCCAGGCGTGCATCGGGCGCGCCGGCCTCGCCCGCGGCGACATCCAGCCCCTCGGCATCGACCGGCACGGGGGCGAGTTTCATGCCGGCACCGGCGAGCGCGCCGTGGACCCCGGGGTAACCCGGATCCTCGACCCAGACCTTGTCGCCGGGATCGAGCAGGACCTGACAGGCAAGGCCGATGCCCTGCTGCACGCCCGACGTGACGATGACCTGCTCGGGATCGCAGACCACCGCACGCGCCGTGGCGAGATAACGCGCGATCGCCGCACGCAGGCCGGGCAGACCGGCGGCGTCGCCCGGCACCTGGGCGGTCATGTCGGGGCGCCGCCAGCTCTGGCCAAGCAGCCGCGACCACAGTTCGAAGGGGAACTCTCCCAGTTCGGGCACGCCCACGGCAAAGGCCCGGTGACGCCGCGCCCTCGGCGGCGCCAGACCGGCGAGCATGCGGCCGCGCCGGGAGGGACCCGAGAGGGCACCGGCCTCGACCAGCGGCTGGGGCGGGCGCCCGCTTGCGGGCAACTGGTCGGGCAGTTCGGTGCTGACGAAGGTTCCCGCACCAACCGTGCCCTCGACATACCCCTCGGCAAAGAGCTGGTCGAAGGCGGCGACCGAGGTGTTGCGCGAGATGCCCAGTTCGGCTGCCAGCGCCCGCGTCGAGGGCAGCCGCGTGCCGCCTGCCAGGCGGCCCGAGAGGATCAGTTCGCGCAGCTGGTCGTAGAGCTGGCGCGCCAACGGTTCGGATGAGGCGCGGTCGAGGTCGAGCGGCAGGGGCGCGGCGGGGGTCTTGGTCATGGCGAACATTGGTACCATGATTGCCGCCGCAATGGACCTTGCCGCCTGACCATTCTCCGGGCCCTGGTGCATGTTCGGAGAAGCGACCATGACCGATCACGACTGCCGCGCGCCGCTGGCGCTTTCGGACGCCCCTGTTGCGCCCGCCGTGGTGCTGCGACCCGGACGGGAGATCCTGGCCGGATCAGCCATCGTCCTGGAACCCCTCGACCCGCGCCGCCATGGCGACGATCTGTTCGCCGTGGCCGATGGTGCGCCCGACAGCCTGTGGGACTACCTTCCCTACGGGCCCTTCCACGAGCGCAAGGGCTTCGATACCTGGCTGAGCGCCAACGCCTCCAGTGCCGACCCGGTCTTCTACGCCCTGCGCGATACCGCCACGGGCAGGGCCGCGGGCATGACGAGTTTTCTCAACATCGTGCCGGCCAACCGCTCGATCGAGGTCGGCCACATCTGGTTCGGACCGGCCCTGCAGAAGACGCGGGCGGCGACGCAGGCGATCCACATGATGATCGCCCATGCCTTCGACGACCTGGGTTACCGCCGCGTCGAGTGGAAGTGCAATGCGCTCAACGCCCCCTCGCGCGCGGCGGCGCTGCGTTTCGGCTTTCGCTACGAAGGTCTCTTCCTGCGCCACATGATCACCAAGGGCAGAAACCGCGACACCGCCTGGTATGGCCTGGTGATCGACGACTGGGCGCAGGTGAAGGCGGGCTTTGCCGACTGGCTCGACGATGGCAACTTCGGTGACGACGGTCGCCAGAAGGCGCGCCTTTCCGACCTGATCGCGGGAGCCCCATCGTGAACGACATCGTCTGGATGAATGCGGCCGAGCTTTCCGCGGCCTTTGCCAGGGGAACGCTGTCGCCCGTCGAGGCTGCACGCGCGATCCTCGCACGCATCGAGGCGGCGGACCCGGCGATGAATGCCTTCTGCCACCTGGATCCCGAAACGACCCTGGCACAGGCCGCCGAATCCGAGGCGCGCTGGGCGAAGGGCGCAGCGCGCTCGCCGATCGACGGCGTGCCCACCTCGATCAAGGACCTGATGTGGGTCAAGGGCTGGCCCTGCCGCTATGGCAGTCTCGCCGAAAGCGACAAGCCGGTGCCCGACGACGATCCCGCGGTCGCCTTCCTGCGCGGCGCGGGGGTCGTGCTGCTGGGCAAGACGACAACGCCGGAGTACGGCAATTCCGGCGTCACCGATTCGCCGCTGACCGGCCTGACCAGGAACCCCTGGGACCTCGGCCGCACGCCCGGCGGCAGTTCGGGCGGCGCGGTCGCCGCGGTCGCCGCCGGCTGCGGTCCGCTGGCGCTGGGTTCGGACGGCGGCGGCTCGATCCGCACGCCGGCCTCCTTCACCAACCTCGTCGGCCACAAGCCGACCTTCGGACGCGTGCCCCAGGCGCCGGGCGAACACTTCGGCCGCCTCTCGGCGTCAGGTCCGATCACCCACACGGTGAGGGACGCCGCGATGATGATGAACGCCATGGCGCACCACGCGCCGATGGACTGGCACAGCCTGCCCGAGGACGGCGTCGACCACACCGCCGGACTCGAGGACGGCGTGAAGCACCTGCGCATCGCCTATTCAGGCGATCTTGGTTTCTCCCACGTCGATCCCGAGATCGCGGCGGGCTGCCGCAGGGCGATCGACGTCTTCCGCGACGCCGGGGCAAGCGTTGAGGAAACCGACCCCGGCTTCCCCGATCCCTACGGCTGGTTCACCGACCTGTGGCGCGGGCTTTCAGCGGAAGGTTCCCTCGACATGGAGGCCGGGCGCCGCGACAAGCTCGGCGACAAGATGCGCGAGACCTCGGCCAGCGGCGCCACCCTGTCGCTGGAGGCCTACATGCGCGCGCGCCGCTCGCGCACGCAGATGATCCAGGTGATGCAGGAGTTCCACCGCCGCTTCGACCTCGTCGTCACGCCGGCCGCAGCCGTGGCTGCCTTTCCCACCGGCACCGAGTCGCCGCCGGGCTGGTCCATGGGCACCGACAACTACGAGACCTTCCCCGCCCCGTTCAACGCCACGGGCGAACCCGCGATCAGCGTGCCCTGCGGCTTCACCGCGCAGGGCCTGCCCTACGGCCTGCAGATCGCCGGCCGCCGCCGCGAGGACGCGCTGGTCCTGCGCGCCGCCCGCGCCTTCGAGAGGGCCGTGCCGCTGTTCGACCGGCACCCGCCGCTTTGAGGTCCACGAGGGCCCGGTGCCATCTGTCGCGTCGCACGCCCTACAGGGCTTCATAGAGCGAGTCGTCACCGGTGCCCTGCCAGCCGTCCACCCGCACGACGTCCTTCAGGGCCAAACGCGGCAGCCAGCCCTTGCGTTCGAGGTCCGGGCGCGCGGGGAAATCGTCGACGTAACCGGCGCAGAGATAGGCGATGATCTCGATCTCTTCGGGAATGCCGAGCGTGACGCGCAGGTCCGCCTTCGAGACGATCGAGACCCAGCCGATGCCGATACCCTCGGCGCGGGCGGCCAGCCACAGGTTCTGGACGGCGCAGACCGCACTGTAGAGATCCATCTCGCCCTGATGGGTGCGCCCCAGCACCACCGGGCCGTTGCGGGAGTGATCGCAGGTGACGCAGATGCCGAGCGGAGCCTCCAGGATGCCTTCAAGCTTGAGCTTGCGGTAGGCGGCGGCGCGCTTCTCGTCGAACATCGCGGCGGCCTCCCGCGTCGCGCGGGTGAACGCCTCATGGATATCGGCCCGCACGGCGCGGTCGCGCACGACGATGAAGTCCCAGGGCTGCATGAAACCCACCGAGGGTGCGTGATGCGCGGCGCGCAGCAGGCGGGCGAGCACCACATCGGGCACGGGCATGGGCAGGAACTGGGCGCGGATGTCGCGCCGCTCGAAGATGGCGCGATAGACGGCATCGCGTTCGGAATCGGAAAAGGCTTCGGCAAAGGCACAAGCAGCGGCGTCCATGATGGTCCCCCTCATGGCTGGCAGCGAGCCTGCCGCCTGTCCATGGCGGTGCTCCATTGGCTTCCAGGCCGGTCTTCCGGCTGAGGTTCATCCCGCCGCCACGCCTTCCCGGCGCGAGCCAGTGGCATGCTGTGGCAACGGTCCCCTTCACGGCGTTGGGCACGCGACGGATTGGCACCGCCTTCCCGATTCTCCCGGCTGGGCCGGGCACCTGGACCGCAACCACCCTGCCATGGCCCGGGGGCCAAGACAAAGCCGGAGCCATGCAAGTGGATTGCAGAAAATGAAACGAATGGACCTATAGATGGGTCCATTCGTCGTGGCATCGTCCACCGCGTCACAAGGAGAACGAGCATGACACGAAGACCGCGACGAGACTGAACCCACCTGCAGGCACCGTGCCCGGCTGCCGCTCTGGCCGGTGCCTGGCTGGTTGCCCTGCTGACGCCGTGGAAGGCGAGACGGAACGAAGGAGAGGAACGATGAGCGAAACGCAGCCGGTCGCCGCCTGGGACGAGGACAGCTCCCGGCATTTCATCGATTACGGCGCCTATTTCGTGCCCGAGCGCGAGGTCCAGATCGACACCGTGTGCAGCGTCATCCCGGTGCCGGACGGCCCCGCCCACATCGTCGAGATCTGTTGCGGCGAGGGCCTGCTCGCCGAGGCGCTGGCGCGCCGCTTTCCCGACGCCACGATCCATGCGCTGGACGGCTCCGATACCATGCTGGCGTCCACGGGGGCCAAGCTCTCCGCCCTGGGCGTGCGCCATGTCACCGCCAAGATGGAGATCGCCTCGAAGGGCTGGCGCCGTTTCGACGAGCCGGTCCATGCCTTCGTCTCCTCGCTCGCGGTCCATCATCTCGACGGTCCAGGCAAGGCGCAGCTCTTCAAGGACCTCGCCGCGGCCCTAGCGCCCGGCGGCGCCGTCGTCATCTGCGACCTCGTCGAGGCCCGCAACGAGGAAGGGCGCAAGTTGTGGGAGCGCCACTGGGACGAGGGCGTGGCCGAGCGCAGCATGGCGCTCGACGGCAACGACAAGATGCGCGACTTCTTCCGCGAGGACGGCTGGAACTACTACACCGCGCCCGATGCCGATCCCGTCGATATGCCCTCCTCCCTGTTCGACCAACTGCGCTGGCTGGCCGAGGCCGGGCTGGAGCAGGTCGATGTCCACTGGCTGCGGGCGGGCCACGCCATCTTCAGCGCGCGCAAGTCGGGCTGAGGCCGCCCCTCACCCTCCCGTCCCTTCGGGCCGGGTCCCTCCCTCTCCCGCAAACGGGAGAGGGGCATGGTTGGTACAGCCAAGCCCTTCTCCCCGACGGGGAGAAGGAGGGGGCCGCGCCGACAGGCGCGGGAGGTTGAGGGGGAAAACCACCCACCGCCCGCTCAGGGGAAACCGCCATGCCCGACTTCACACCCACGCCACGCTCGCGCGTCAAGCGCCTCAACCAGCGCGCGCATTACGATGTGGAAACCGTGCACCGGCTGATCGACGAGATCGGCACCGGCTCGGTCGGATACGTCATCGAGGGAGAGCCCCATGTCACCCCGACCCTGGTCTGGCGCGAGGGCGACAAGGTCTACTGGCACGGTTCCTCGGCCAGCCGCATGCTAAAGACGGTGCGCGGCGGCGTGCCGGTCTGCGTCAACGTCTTTCATCTCGATGGCCTGGTGCTCGCCCGTTCGGGCATGCATTCCAGCGTCAACTACCGCTCGGTCACCCTGTTCGGCAGCGCCGCACCGGTCGAGGGCGAGCAGGCCAAGGAGGCCTCGCTCAGGGCCTTCCTCGATCGCTTCGTGCCCGGCCGCTGGGATAACCTGCACCCTATCAACAAGCAGGAGCTCAAGGCCACCATGGTCGTCTCCATGACCATCGAGGAGGCATCCGCCAAAATCCGCACCGGCCACTGCGCCGACGACGAGGAGGACTACGCCCTCGACATCTGGGCCGGCATCGTGCCGGTGACGACGGTGATCGGCACGCCCGAGCCCGACCCGCGCAACAAGGCCGGCATCGCCGCTCCGGCCTATCTCGACAACGTGCGCATCGGCTGATGGCGCGTCTCTGCCCCGCGCAACGCGGGGCCATGGTCCGCAAGGAGTTCCCGGATGAAGCCCCGCCTCGATCTTGAAAAGGTACAACCCAGGGCGCTGAAGCCGATGCTCGCGCTCGATGCCTACATCCAGGGCTGCGGCCTGGAAGCCTCGCTCATCGAGCTGGTCAAGACGCGGGCCTCGCAGATCAACGGCTGCGCCTACTGCACCCACATGCACACCCGCGAAGCGCGCGACGCCGGTGAAAGCGAGGAGCGCCTGTACCTGCTCGATGCCTGGCGGGAGTCGCCGCTCTACACTGCCCGCGAGCGCGCCGCGCTGGCCTGGACCGAATCCCTGACGCTGGTTGCCGAGAGCCATGTGCCCGACACCGTCTGGGAGGAGGCACGCAACCAGTTCAGCGAGGCCGAGATGGTCGACCTGACCCTGCTGGTCACGACGATCAACGCCTGGAACCGCATCGCCATTGGCTTCCGCGCCGTCCATCCCACGAGCAGCGCAGTCTAGAGCGGATCACGATCACCCGGAACCGTTCCACGGTTCCGGGTGATCGTGTGAATCCGCTCT
>JAQCLG010000175.1 GCA_027592745.1 Pseudomonadota bacterium
CGACCACGGCCAGCGCCAGCAGGCCCTGGGTTGCCAGCAGCCAGGCGCGGCGGTGGCCCAGGCGGCGCGCGAGCACGGGCAGGCGCACCCGGTCGACCAGCGGCGCCCAGACGAACTTGATGCTGTAGGGCAGGCCGACCAGGGCGAAGATGCCGATCAGGGTCAGGTCGACGCCGCTGTCGGTCATCCAGGCCTGCAGCGTCGCCCCGGTCAGGGCCAGCGGCAGGCCGCTGGAAAAGCCCAGCAGCAGCACCGCGATCACGCGCGGCTGGGTATAGACGGAACCGGCGGCAAGCCAGCGGTCGAGGGTGGATGGCGTCTCGTTCACGGCGCCACCCTAGAGCGGAACACGATGCCCCGGAACCACCCGCTGGCCCTTGCTGGATCGTCGGGTTCCAGGCCCGTCGGCGCGAGCGATTTGTGGCGCCCCTGCAGCACGACTGCGGCGTGGTGCGTTGACTCCGCACGCCCGGTCACGCGCCTGACACGGCCTTGTGAAGGCCGATGCCCAGCTTTGGCCACGAAGCGACCCTAGATCGGGATGCATCAGGGCACTGACGGGCACACGCAGTGTGTTCATCATACCGATGAGACCGGTCCACGGCCCGACACACACGAGGAGGTCCTATGCGTACGAGATCATCCCTTGCCGCGGCGATCGTCATCTGCCTCGGTACGGCGATCGCGCCGATGGCGCAGGCGGCCACCGGGGCGCTGTTCACCAACGAGGACGGGGAGCCGACGCTGGCCCCGGTCATCAAGGAAATCGGCCCGGCGATCGTCAACATCGCAACCAGCGGCACCGTCACCAACGAAGGTGTCCCGCTCGATCCGTTCTTCGGCCAGATGTTCCCCAACATGCCCCAGCATGAACAGCCGGTGCATGCCGTCGGCTCGGGTGTCATCGTCGATGCGGAAAACGGCTACATCATCACCAACAACCACGTCATCGACAACGCCGACGAGATCATGATCACGCTGACCGACCGTCGCCAGCTTCCCGCGACCCTGGTCGGCACCGATCCCGAGACCGACATCGCCGTGCTGAAGGTCGATCCCGACAACCTGACGGGCATCGACTTCGGCGATTCCGACCGGCTCGACGTCGGCGATTTCGTGCTGGCCGTCGGCAACCCGTTCGGCCTGGGCCAGACCGTCACGCTCGGCATCGTCTCGGCCGTCGGCCGCAGCGGCCTGGGCATCGAGGGTTACGAGGACTTCATCCAGACCGACGCCTCGATCAACCCCGGCAATTCGGGCGGCGCGCTGGTCTCGATGTCGGGCAAGGTGATCGGCATCAACACCGCCATCCTGGGCAGCCAGGGCAACATCGGCATCGGCTTTGCCATCCCGATCAACATGGCCCGTTCGATCATGGACCAGATCGTCGAGCACGGCTCGGTGGAGCGCGGACTGCTCGGCGTCAACATCCAGGATCTCACCCCCGATCTCGCGCTCGCCTTGGGCGTGAACGACAACGAGGGTGCCCTGGTGGCACGCGTCTTCCCCGATTCGGCCGCCCGTGAGGCCGGCGTTGAGGACGGCGACATCATCACCGCGGTCAACGGCGTCCACATCGACGGCGCCAGCGACCTGCGCAATGTCGTCGGCCTGATGCGGGTCGGCGAGACGGCGGAACTGAGCATCCTGCGCGGCAGCCAGGAACTTTCCCTGGAGGCCATCATCAAGGCGCGCCCCGAAGAGCCCAAGATGGCTTTGGCCGAACCTTCGGCGACGGTTCCCGGCGGCGGCACCGAGTTTGCCGGTGCGGCCTTCGGCCCGATCGATCCGATGTCGGAACTGTCCGGCAAGATCGACGGCGTCGAGGTCGTCGATGTCCAGCCCGAGAGTAAGGCATGGGCCGCCGGCCTGCGTCCCGGCGACGTCGTGACCGAGGTCAACCGCGACGCCATCAGCGACCCCGACCAGTTCGTCGATGCGATCGACGATGCCGATGGCCGCGTCCTGCTCCACGTCCGCCGCGGCGATGCCGCCTTCTACGTGCTGATCTAGCAGCAGCGGCGATCCGATACCCAACCGGGGCGCCAAGAACCCCGGGAATACGGCTCCGGGAGGCAATGGTAGCCGGCGCGGGGGCGGGACGCAGGTCCCGCCCTCGTTGCCTTCCCAGCACCCCCCTCCGCACGGAGCCGGCCTGCATCCCGGAGTGTCGCTTCACCGACGCTCCGGGATTTGCCGTTACGGGGTTCAGGCCGCTTCGAGCTGGCCCTTGCGTTCCTCGATCACCTGCTCGGCCGGCCGGCCCGAGAGTTCCTGGAGATGGTCGAAGACCGCGTCGAAGCTCGCCACGCCCTGCGACAGCGAGCGCAGCTCGCTGACCAGGTCGAGGATCTCGGCCTGGGGCATGTGGGCCGCGACCGTGTCCCAGCCCTTCCAGCCTTCCCGTGCCTCGAAGCCCAGGATCTGGCCGCGCCGTGCGGTCACCACCTGCTGGGCGCGCGAGGTCGCGCCGCTGGGCACATGGATGTGCACCAGCAGCACCGGCTCCAGCAGCACCGGGCTGCACTGGGGCATGCCCTCGCTCATCGCCACCCGTGCGGCCAGCTTGAAGGCCATATCGTTGGAATCGACGTCATGGTACTTGCCGTCGAAGACCTCGACGGCAAGGTCGACCACGGGAAAGCCCAGCGGCCCCTGCGCCAGGTACTCCTTCACGCCGGCCTCGACCGCGGGGATGTACTGCTTGGGGATCGCGCCGCCGGTCACGGCGTTGCGGAACTCGAAGCCGGTGCCGCGCGGCAGCGGCTTGATGGTGATGTGCACGTCGCCGAACATGCCCGAACCGCCGGTCTGGCGCTTGAAGCGGCCATGCTGTGTGACGCCCTTGCGGATCGCCTCGCGGTAGGGCACCCGCGGCTTGCCCGGCACCACCGAGACGCCGTAGCGGCTCGCCATCTTGGCCATCGTCACGTTGAGGTGCATGTCGCCCTGGCCCCACAGGACGAGCTGGTGCAGGTCGCTGTCCTGCTCGGCCTCGATGGCCGGGTCCTCGTCGTGGATGCGCGCCAGCGCGGTCGACAGCTTGACCTCGTCGTCGCGCTTGGCGGCATGGATCGCCAGGCCGTAGAGCCGGGGCAGGGGCGATGCCCGCGGCAGCGCCCCGGCCGCCTCGGGGGCGTGGTCGCCGACCTGCAGCGTGTCGCCGGTGCGGGCATGTTCCAGGCGGCCGAAGGCGACGATGTCGCCGGCCTCGGCGCTATCGGTCTTGTTCTGCTGGGCGCCCATCAGGTGATAGATGCCGCCGATGCGCTCGCCGTTGACCGTCTCGCCGTCCCTGATCGTGCCGCGCCAGACGCGTGCCAGCGACAGCTTGCCGCCGTGCGGCGTGTTGTAGGTCTTGAGCACCTGGGCGGCCGCCGGGCCGTCGCCGATGCGGGCGGCGGCGGTGGTCTCGGGTTCGGGCACCCAGTCGGCGATTTCCTGGAGCAGGCGGCGCACGCCGTTCTCGTGTTCGGCCGAGCCGATCAGCACCGGCGCGATGCGCGCCTGGCTGAAGCCCAGGCGCAGGTCGGCGACGACCTCGTCGGTCGAGGGCTGCTGGTCCTCCAGCAGTTTCTCGAGCAGGGCGTCGTCGAAATCGGCCAGCGCCTCGAGCAGGATCGTGCGCGCCTCGGCCTCGCGGCCCTTGACCGAATCGGGCATGGCGATGGTGTGGGAGGCCTTGCCGTCCTCCCACTCGTAGGCCTCCTCGGTGATCAGGTCGACGTAGCCGGTGACGGGTTCGCCGTCGCGGATCGGCACCTGGGTCACCAGCAGCGGCGTCTCGGAAACCTCCTGCATGGCCGGCAGCAGGTCGCGCATCAGGGTCGCGGTGCGGTCCATCTTGTTGACGAAGACCATGTGCGGGATCGCGTGTTCGTCTAGGAAGCGCAGGATCGGCGCCACCGTGGTGGCCCGTTCGATGACCGGCTCGAAGACGACGATGGCGGCATCGACGCCGATCAGGGCGTTGCGCGCCTCGGCCAGGAACTCCACCGAACCCGGGCAGTCGATCAGGTTGAAGGTGAGATCGCCGAACTGGCAGCGCGCCGCCGAGACTTCCGTGCTGGTCTGGCGTTCGCGCGCCTCGGGCGCACTGTCGCCCACCGTGTTGCCGTCCTTGACCGAACCCTTGCGCCCGATCGCACCCGTCGCGAACAGGATGGCTTCGAGCAGCGTCGTCTTGCCGCTCAGCGACGGGCCCACGATAGCGACGTTTCTGATTTTCGACATAGCAACCTCCCCGCTCGTTGACCGGCGCTCCCGGACGAGAACGCCGGGGAGGCGCCTCTTGTCTCTGCAACGGTAGTGTGATGGAAACCCCTGCGCAACGCGAGTCCGGGGCAGGGCCATGACGGCAGAACTCGAAACGATCGCCCATTCCTCGCCCAACCACGGGCCGAGGCGGCTGCCCGTTGCCATGCTGGTGCTGCACTACACCGGCATGGAAAGCGCCGCGGCCGCCCTGGCGCGGCTGTGCGATCCGGCCGCCGAGGTCTCGGCCCACTATCTGATCGACGAGGACGGCACGGCCTACGCCCTGGTCGGCGAGGACCGCCGCGCCTGGCATGCCGGGGCGGGGGCCTGGCGCGGCTGCCGCGACGTCAACAGCGCCTCGATCGGCATCGAACTGGTCAATCCCGGCCACGACCTGGGCTACCGCGCCTTTCCCGAGGCGCAGATGGCGGCGCTGGAGACGCTCTGCCGCGCCATCCTTTCGCGCCATGCCATCGTGCCGCGCGATGTCGTGGGCCACAGCGATGTCGCGCCGCTGCGCAAGCAGGACCCCGGCGAATGTTTCGACTGGACCCGCCTGGCCGCGGCCGGCATCGGCCTGGTGCCTGTGGCCATGACCGCGCCGGGGCGCGACCTCGGTCCCGGCGACAGCGGCGAGGATGTCGAGCGTTTCCAGGCAGCCCTGGCGACCTGGGGTTACGATCTTGTCGCCGACGGCCACTACGGACCGGTCACCGCTGCGGTCGTCACCGCGCTGCAGCGCCACTTCCGCCAGGCCCGCTGCGACGGCCGTGCCGACCATGAGACCCGTGCCATGCTCGCCGGCCTGCTGGCGGCTGCCCAGCACCGGGCGCGTTGACCCGGCGGGGACGAGAGCCTACCTAGGGCGCGGGCCAGATGGCTGGACGGCCGCTGGTCGGCGCGTGAGCGCCGGCTGGAGGAAAGTCCGGGCTCCACGGAAACACGGTGCCGGGTAATACCCGGCGGGGGCGACCCCAGGGAAAGTGCCACAGAAAGCAAACCGCCCGCCCGGCTTCGGCCCGGCGGGCAAGGGTGAAAGGGTGCGGTAAGAGCGCACCGCGCTTCCGGCAACGGCGGCGGCACGGCAAACCCCACCGGGAGCAAGACCGAGTAGGGGCGACACGCAACGGCTCCGGTTGTTGCAGGGTCCTTTCCGACCCCGTCGCCCGGGTTGGTCGCGCGAGGCGTCCGGCAACGGGCGTCCCAGATGAATGGTCGTCATCCGGCCCGTGCGGTCGGATACAGAACCCGGCTTACAGGCCGTCTGGCCCACCCATGGCATCCCGGACCGGGGGCACCCGATCCCAGGCGCGGCAAGTATTCGCGCCGTTGCGGCCAGTAAAAGAACGAAAAAAGAACACAATACTTGGCCCCGATCTTGTGTCATGGAGCCGTCACACCACAACATGTTGTGGGTCGAATCGCCCTGCCTTCAGGCACGGGCTGAAGTGGAGCCGAATTATCCACTGTTCCCAAGGACTTACAGGCAAATGTCATTGACGCCCAATTAGTCCCATGCTATCCCATCCTGTCCCAAATTATGTTGGCGCTTTGGCGCCGCCAAACCGATCGATGGGATGGCTCAGGGGCAGTGGGGACGGAACGTGCTGGTTTTCGTTGGAACGCATACCAATCGGATCGATCGCAAGGGCCGTGTCTCGGTCCCTGCCTCGTTCCGCAATGCGTTGGGCGAAAGCGCCAGCCAGGGCATCTACGTGATGCGCTCGATCCGCGGCGTGCAGGCGCTCGACGTCTTCGGCGCCACCTCCTTTGCCCAGCTTGCCGAGAGCATCTCCAATCCCTTCGCCAGCGAGGACGAGGACTTCACCAGCGCCATCTTCGGCGCTGCCGTGCAGCTTTCCTTCGACAACGAGGGCCGCATCATGCTGCCCGACGCCTTCCACAGCTTCGCCGGCATCGAGGACCAGGTCTGTTTCATCGGCCGGGGCAAGTTCTTCCAGATCTGGGAGCCGGCCGCCGGCCAGGAGAGCCAGGAAGCCGCCTTCCGCCGCGCCACGGAAAACCGCGGCAGCATCAACCTGCGTTTTGCCGACCGTCCGGCCGGAGGTGACGCATGAGCGGCCACGTCCCCGTCCTGCTCGACCAGGTGATCGCGGCGATGGCGCCGGGCGCCGGCCAGACCCATGTCGATGCCACCTTCGGCGGCGGCGGTTACAGCGCCGGCCTGCTCGATGCCGCCGACTGCTGCGTCCTGGCGCTCGACCGCGATCCCGCCGCGGTGCAGCGCGGCCAGGCCATGGCCGCACGTTACCCCGGCCGCCTGACCGTGCTCGAAGGCCGTTTCTCCAGCCTCGACCGCGTCGTCATCGATGCCGGCGCGGCGCCGGTCGACGGCGTCGTCTTCGACCTTGGCGTCTCCTCCTTCCAGATCGACCAGGGCGAGCGCGGCTTCTCCTTCCGCGCCGACGGTCCGCTCGACATGCGCATGGGCGACGACGGTCCCGATGCCGGCGAGGCGGTCAACCGTCTCTCCGAGGCCGAACTGGCCGAGATCATCGGCAGCCTGGGCGAGGAGCGCCGCGCCCGTGCCGTGGCCCGTGCCATCGTCGCCGCGCGCCGGCACCAGCCGATCACCCGCACCCTGGAACTGGCCGAGATCGTGCGCGCCACGGTGCGTCCCTCGGCCGACGGCATCGACCCGGCGACCCGTACCTTCCAGGCCCTGCGCCTGTGGGTGAACGACGAACTGGGCGAGCTCGAACGCGGCCTTGCCGCCGCCGAGCGTGTCCTGGGCGAGGGCGGCCGTCTCGTCGTCGTTGCCTTCCATTCGCTGGAGGACCGCATCGTCAAGCGGTTCCTGGCCCAGCGCAGCAGCGC
>JAQCLG010000017.1 GCA_027592745.1 Pseudomonadota bacterium
GCGGATTCACACGATCAGCCGGAACCGCCGAGCGGTTCCGGCTGATCGTGATCCGCTCTAAGGGGCCACCAGTTCCCCCGGCACGAAACGGCGGAAAGCGCCCTGGCGCACCAGGGCGGAGACGGCGGCGATGTCAGGGGCCATCAGGCGGTCCTGGTCCCAGAAGGCGGCGACCTGGCGGATCATGGCGTGGGCCTGGCCCAGCGGCTTCGAAGTCGCCAGCGGGGCGCGGAGGTCGATGCCCTGGGCGGCGGCGAGCAGTTCGATGGCGACGATGTCGGCGAGGTTCTCGTTCATGTCGGCCAGGCGCCGGGCCGCATGCGTCGCCATGGAGACGTGATCCTCCTGATTGGCCGAGGTCGGCAGGCTGTCGATGGAGGCAGGGGCAGCGCGCTGCTTGTTCTCGCTGGCGAGTGCTGCTGCGGTGACCTGGGCGATCATGAAGCCGGAGTTGACGCCGCTGTCGGTCACCAGGAAGGGCGGCAGTTCGCTCATGCGGGAATCGGTAAGCAACGCGATGCGACGTTCGGCCAGCGAGCCGGTCTCGGCGAGCGCCAGGGCCATGACGTCGCTGCAGAGGGCGATCGGCTCGGCGTGGAAGTTGCCGCCCGAGAGCACGTCGCCCTCTGCGGCAAAGACCAACGGATTGTCGGTGACGGCATTGGCCTCGCGCAGGACGACGCCGGCGGCAAAGCGCAGGTGGTCGAGGCAGGCGCCCATGACCTGGGGCTGGCAGCGCAGCGAATAGGGATCCTGCACACGGTCACAGTTCTCGTGGCTGTGGCGGATCTCGCTGCCTTCGAGGAGGTCGCGGTAGACCTTGGCGACGGCGATCTGGCCGGGCTGGCCGCGGATCGCCGAGATGCGCGGATCGAAGGGCGTGTCCGAGCCCAGGGCGGCATCGACGCTCATGGTGCCCGCGACCAGCGCGGCGGCAAAACAGTCGATGCCGCCCTGCAGGCCCTCGGCGGCAAGCGCGGTGGAGACCTGGGTACCATTCAGCAGGGCGAGGCCCTCCTTGGCTTCCAGTTCCAGCGGCTCCAGGCCGATCCGCGAGAGGCCTTCCGTGGCGCCCAGGGTCTCTCCGGCGATGCGGACCTCGCCGACGCCGATCAGCACCGCGGCCAGGTGGGCGAGCGGGGCAAGGTCGCCCGAGGCGCCGACCGAACCCTTGGAGGGCACCACGGGCAGGACATCGCCGTTGTAGAGGGCGATCAGACGCTCGATGACGACGGGGCGGCAGCCCGAATAACCCTGGGCCAGGGCGGAGATCTTCAGCGCCACGACCAGGCGCACGACACGGTCGGGCAAGGGCGCGCCGACACCCGCGGCATGGCTCAGCACGATGCGGCGCTGCAGGTCGCGCAGGCGGTCCCGCGCAATCGAGGTCTTGGCCAGGCTGCCAAAGCCGGTGTTGATGCCGTAGACGCGGGCATCGCCCTCGGCGACGTCGTGCACCAGGGCGGCTGAGGCTTCGATCGCGGGCCAAGCCGCCGAGTCAAGCGTCAGTGCCAGGCCGCCGCCGGCGAGGCGGTCGAGATCGCCGAAAACGAGCTGCCCCGGCCTCATGGTGAACTGCTGTGCCATCGCTTCCCCCTGCCCGCCCATAACGGACCGATCTCGCGTGTTTACATGATCACGGGCCAGCCGTAATAGCTCAGAGGCGACCAACCACGGGGGATGCATGGCACGAGAAGGACGGCGCGAACGGCGCAGCACGACGGACGCGGTCCACCAGTTGCCGTGGCGCGATATCGTCAACCGCTTCCCGCCCGTCGAACCGCTCTCGGCCGACGAACTGGAGTTCATCCAGGACCGCTCGCTCAAGGTACTCGAAGAGATCGGGATGGAGTTCCTCCATGACACCGCCCTCGACGTGCTCGACAAGGCCGGCGCCGAGGTCGACCGGGCCAGGCGCCATGTCCGCCTGCCCCGCGAGCTGGTGACGGCAAGCGTCGCCAAGGCGCCGGCGCAGTTCACGCTCCATGCCCGCAACCCTGCGCGCAACCGCATCCTGGGCGGCAACCACATCAACTTCTGTCCTGTGGCCAGCCCGCCCTTCTGCCACGACCTCGACGGCGGCCGGCGCGAGGGCAACTTCGAGGACTACTGCAAGTTCCTGAAGCTGGGGCAGAGCTTCAACATCCTGCACTTCTTCGGTGGCTATCCCGTCGAACCCACCGACCTTCCGGCCGCAAGCCGCCACCTGGATTGCCTGGCGGCCTTCGTGACGCTGACCGACCGCGCCTGGCACGCCTATTCGCTTGGCGCCGAGCGCATCGAGGACGCCCTGGAGATCGCCGCCATCGCGCGCGGCAAGAGCCGCGAGGCGCTCAAGGGCGAGGCCAGCATCGTCACCGTGGTCAACGCCAACTCGCCCCTGCGCTACGACACGCCCATGCTCGACGGCCTGCTGAAGATGGCCGAGGGCGGCCAGGTGGTGATCCTGACGCCCTTCACCCTGTCGGGCGCCATGGCGCCGGCGACCGTGGCTGGCGCCCTGACCCAGCAGAACGCCGAGGCCCTGGCCGGCATCACGCTGGTGCAGCTCGTCAATCCCGGCTGCCCGGTGATCTATGGCGGCTTCACGAGCAACGTCGACATGAAGACCGGTGCGCCCGCCTTCGGCACGCCGGAAGCCACGCGCGCGGCGATGATCGGCGGCCAGTTGGCGCGCCGCAACGGCGTGCCCTACCGCTCCAGCAACCCCAACGCCTCGACCTCGGCCGATGCCCAGGCAGCCTACGAGAGCCAGATGTCGCTGTGGGGCGCCACCATGGGCCATGCCAACATGATCCTGCACGCGGCGGGCTGGCTCGAGGGCGGCCTGGTCGCGAGTTTCGAGAAGTTCATCATCGACGTCGACACCCTGCAGATGATGGCCGAAGTGCTCACGCCCATCGAGGTGACCGACGCGGCCATCGGCATCGAGGCGATGCGCGACGTCGGACCCGGCGGCCACTTCTTCGGCACGCAACATACGCTGGACCGCTACGAGACGGCCTTCTACGAACCGATCGTTTCGGACTGGCGCAACTTCGAGGCCTGGGAGGCGGCCGGCGCACCCGACGCCCAGCGCCGCGCCAACACAATCTGTAAGAAGATGCTGGCGGCCTACCAGCCACCCGACCTGGACCCCGCCATCGCCGAACAGCTTGCCGACTTCGTAGCGCGCAGGAAGAGCGAGATCGGCGTTCGGGCGATGTAGCGGCAACGTTGTGCCCGCCGACGAAAACGGAACCGAACATGACGGGCTGGTGCTTGTTTGCCGGCATGAGCGACGCCTAGGCTCGGCGCGCCAGAGGAGGCCACCATGTCCCGCCGTACCACGTCCCGCCGTAGCGCCGCCGCCCGCGACAGCAAGCCGGTCCTGAACCAGTTGCCATGGCGGGAGGTGCGCAACCCCTTCCCGCCGCTCAATGTTCTCTCCGCCGACGAGCTTGAGCACATCCACAGCGCCTCGCTGACGATCCTGGAGGATCTCGGCATGGAGGTGCTCTCTGGCCCGGCGCGGGCGTACTACAAGGCCGCGGGCGCCGACGTCGACGAAAGCAGCCAGCGGGTGCGCATGGACCGTGCCATGGTCATGGAACATGTCGCCAGGGCGCCGGCGGAATTCACGCTGCACAGCCGCGTGGCAGAACGCGACGTCACCTTCGGCGGCAACCGGGTTCTGGTGACGCCGGTGAGCTCGACACCCAACTGCTCCGACCTCGACGGCGGGCGCCGTCCCGGTACGTTCAAGGATTTCGAGAACCTGGTGAAGATCGCCGCCAGCCTCAACTGCATCCATTTCTTTGCCGGCTACCCCACCGAGGCCATCGACCTGCCGGTGCCGACCCGGCACCTGGACTGCTACAAGGCCTTCATCACCCTGACCGACCGGGTCTGGCGCACCTATGCCCTGGGTGCCGAGAGGAGCCGGGACGGCATCGTGATGAACCGCATCGCACGCGGCATCGGTGAAACCGAGATGATCGAGAAGCCGGGCCTGATCACGCTGATCAACACCAACTCGCCGCTCAAGCTCGACGAGCCGATGTGCCAGGGGCTGATCGAGATGGCGAGCCACGGCCAGGCCGTGGCGATCACGCCGTTCACCCTGCTGGGTGCGATGGCGCCGACCACACTTGCGGGAGCGCTGGCCCAGCAGAACGCCGAGGCGCTGGCCGGGTTGGCGCTGATCCAGATGGTGCGGCCGGGCTGCCCCAGCGTCTATGGCGGTTTTACCAGCAACGTCGACATGAAGTCGGGCGCCCCGGCCTTCGGCACGCCCGAATACGTCAAGGCGACGCTTGCCGGCGGCCAGCTTGCGCGCAAGTACGCCATCCCCTTCCGCACCAGCAACGTCAACGCCTCCAACGCGGTCGATGCCCAGGGCGCCTATGAATCGGGCATGAGCCTGTGGGCGGCCTTCATGTCGGGCGCCAACTTCATCCACCATGGCGCGGGCTGGCTCGAGGGCGGCCTGGTGGCGAGCTTCGAGAAGATGATCGTGGACGCCGAGATGCTGCAGGGCATGTTCGAGACCATGATGCCGATCGAGGTTTCCGACGCGGCCATCGGCATGGAGGCGATGCGCGACGTCGGTCCCGGCGGCCATTTCTTCGGCACGCAACACACGCTGGACCGCTACGAGACGGCGTTCTACGCACCCATGCTCTCGGACTGGCGCAACTACGAGACCTGGGTCGAGGCCGGCAGCCCGGACGCCGCGACGCGTGCCAACAGGCTGTGGAAGATGATCCTGGAGAACTACGAGGCACCCGAGCTCGACCCCGCCATCGTCGAGGAACTGGACGCCTACATCTCCCGGCGCAAGGAAGAGGGCGGCGTCCACGACAACTGAGGGCGTCCTCCTGCCCGGCGTGTCGTTCTCCGGCTTGACCGGAGGACCCATGCTGTAACATCACGACGGGCGCCACGACGGACCGTGGCACCCTATCGCAAGGTCACAGCTTGTATGGTCTGGTCTGGTCTGGTCTGGTCTGGTCTGGTCAAGCCAGACCATGACAGCCAGAAGGTGCGGTGGTGCTGCAAGCCGAGGAGCATCCGATGACCGATCACGCCATCAGCCGCTTTCCCGTGCCAGACGTGACCGACCTGCCCGAGGACCTGCGCACGCGCATCCCGGCGGTGCAGGAGAAGGCGGGATTCGTGCCCAACGTCTTACTGGTTCTGGCCCATCGGCCCGAGGAGTTGCGCGCCTTCATGGCCTACCACGACGCCCTGATGGAAAAGGACATCGGCCTCTCCAAGGCCGAGCGAGAGATGATCGTGGTCGCGACCTCGGCAGCGAATGGCTGCCAGTACTGCGTCATAGCCCATGGCGCGATCCTGCGCATCCGCGCGAGGAACCCTCTGGTCGCCGACCAGGTGGCGATCAACCATGCCAAGGCCGATATCTCGGAGCGCCAGCGCGCCATGCTAGACTTCGCCATGAAGGTCGCCACCGACAGCCGCCATGTCGGCACGCAGGATTTCGCACTCCTGCACGGGCACGGCTTCGACGACGAGGCGATCTGGGACATCGGGGCCATCGCGGCCTTCTTCGCCATGAGCAACCGCCTGGCCAACATGACCGGCATGCGCCCCAACACCGAGTTCTACACCATGGGCCGGGCGTGAACGCGGCAGGCATCGTCTGCGCGCCGGCAACCGCGGAGCGTTGGGGCGATGTCGTCGCGGTCATGGAAGGCTGCAGCTACGGGCGCAAGTGCTGGTGCGCCTACTGGTACCTGCCCAACAAGGACTACAAGGAGGGCTGGGGCCCGGCCAACGCCGCGACCCTGCGGGCGCGCATCGAGGGCGGCGAGGAGCCCGGCGTGATCGCATGGGTCGATGGCGTTCCGGCCGGCTGGTGCGCCGTCGCCCCGCGCGAGAAACATGACCGGCTCAACCGCTCCAAACCCTTCGCGGCGCTGGATGCGACGCCGGTGTGGTCCGTAACCTGTTTCGTGGTGCGCACGGGTTACCGGCGGCGCGGACTGATGCGCACCCTGCTCGGCGCCGCGGTCGACCATGCCCGCGGCAAGAGTGCCGTGGCGCTCGAAGCCTATCCCACCGAACCGGGGCCGAAAACCGGCAGCGCCGATCTCTACTTCGGCACTGCCGCGGCGTTCCGCGATGCCGGCTTCGTGGAAGTCGCGCGCCCCCTGCCCCGACGCCCGATCATGCGCCTCACTCTTTCGCCACAGGCGCGCTGATCCGGCGCAGCAGGAACGGCAGGGTCAGGCTGATTGCCAGGAAACGCACGAGCTGGTGGCCGGCGACAAAGGCGGGATCGAGGTCGAAGGCGAAGGCCAGCACCGGCATGACATCGAAGCCGCCGGGCGCGAAGGCGAGGCAAAGCTGCAGAAAATCGTCGCCGGTGATGGCGCTGACCCCCAGGGCAAAGCCGCTGGTGATCGCCAGCGCGATGAGCAGGCCGCCCATGCCGGCCTTCAGGCATTGCCAGAGGAAGAACGCGCTGGTGCCGGCAAACCGCGCCCCGACGGCGATACCGGTGATCACCAGCGAGGGCCAGAGAAGCGCGACGGGGAACTGACCGTGATAGAAGCCTGCGATCGACAGGGCGCCCGAGAGGAACATCGGTGCGACGAAGGTCGGCGCAGGCATGCGCAGGCGGCGCGCCAGGGGCACGCTGACGATGCAGAGGACGACGATCAGCGCTGCCATCGGCCAGGTGATCGTCTCTCCGGGATCGCTGGCATGGGGCGGGATGTCGGTCGCCAGGCCGACGGCAGCGGGGATCAGCGCCAGCAGCATGGCAACCCGCAGGGTCTGGAGCACGGCGACACGGCGCAGGTCGACATGGGAGAGGTCGGAGGCCAGCGCGATGACGTAGCTCAGGGCACCGGGAATGGCGCAGAGCCAGGCGGTGGGCCGGTCGATGCCGTGGCGGCGGGTAAGGTAGCGCGGCACGACCACCATCACCGCGACCAGCGAGAGCAGCAGGCCCGCAAGCGAGATCGGCCAGGAGGCAAAGGAGGCCACCGTGTCGCGATCGATCGTGGCGCCCAGGATCGCGCCGAGGACGATGAAGGCAAGGTCGCGCAGGCGCGGGTGCAGGCCGACCTTGACTCCCGCGAGCGCGGTGGCAGCGACCGCGACCATGGAGCCGGCAAGCAGGGCCGCGGGCATGCCGATCGCCATGAAGAGCAACCCGCCCGCAGTGCCCAAGACCACGGTCCGCAGGTCGACAAGCGCCTTTCGCCCTGTTGCGGGATCCAATCTCATCGGCGCGGCGCCGGCGTACGGCCGGTGACGACCAGGGCGACGCCCAGAACGGCAAGCACCATGCCGGCGATGGCGGTCCAGGTCATGGACTCGCCCAGCGCCGCCCAGGCCATGACGGCGGTGAGCGGGGGCACCAGGAAAAACAGGCTGGTCATGCGGCTGGCCTGGCCCCGCTTGATCATGACGAAGAGCAGGCTGACCGAGACGAGCGAAAGCACGATGGCGACGTAGAAGAGCGCGGCGACGAACTCCAGGCTCCAGACGATACGCGCCTCCTCGAAGAACATGGCGCAGGGCAGCAGTATGACCGTGGCCGTGGCGAACTGCACGAGTCCACCGGTGCGCGGGTCCATCGTCGGACAGAACCGCTTCTGGTAGAGCGTGCCCACGGTGATGCCGGCCAGCGAGACGAAGCAGACCGCGATGCCGGCCGGCGTGCCCAGGCCCAGCTCCAGCTTGCGCTCGACGACCAGCGCGACGCCGGCAAAACCCAGGCCGAGCCCGGCCCACTGGCGCGGTCCGACCCGCTCGCCCAGCAGCGGGCCGGCGGCGATGGCAGTGAAGATCGGCTGCATGCACACGATCAGCGCGGCGGTGCCCGCACCGACCCCCGTCGACATCGCGACCCAGGCCGCGCCGAAGTAGATCGCCTGCATCAGGGCGCCGGCGACCGCGATGTGCCTGACCTCGCCCCAGGTCGACGGCCAGGGCGGGCGCGAGACCAGCACCACGACGAGCATCAGCAGGGTGACCAACGCGAAACGCAGGGTGAGGAAGGTCAGCGGATCGGCGGCCTGCAGGCCGGCCTTGGCGGCGATGAAACCGCTCGACCAGAGGACGACGAAGAGGGCCGGAATGCCCAGCGAGACAAGCCGCGACGGCGCGGCAGCAGGGGCGGTCATGACGCGGACGGTCCGGGGCTACGGGCGGGAGGCCCAGTCTAGAACCGATCGCAGGGTGCTGGCGAACGTCGCGTGGCCTTTATTCGGCCGCCGCCGGATGGGGACAATGGCCGTCCTCGTAAAGCGGATGTACCGGGTGGTCCTTTGGGTGCAGCAGGAAACGGCGCACGATTTCGCGGTAGCCATGCCAGACAAAGCCGCCGTTGCCGGCTTCCCATTCCTGACGGCGCTCGCGGTAGTAGCCCGGCAGGTCGTACCAGGCCAGGCCAGGCACCGCATGGTGCACGGCGTGGAGGTTGTTGTTGAGGTAGAGCAGCGCCAGCGGCGGTTCCGCACGGTTGATCGCGATGCGGTGCTCGTAGCGTGCCGCCGGACGATGTTCGGCAAAGGAACGCAGCATGGTGAGCGATGCCCCCGGGTAGGCAAAGAGCAGGAGATAACTCCATAGCGGCATGCCGCACACGCCCACGACCCAGGCTATGACCAGCGCCATGCCGATGGCGTGGCGCAGCCAGACCTGCAGGTGAGCGGTATCGCCCGAAAGCAGGCGGCGCCCCTCGCCGACGTAGAGACCCCAGGTCGCCATGGCCGGCCCGAGCAGGAGGCGGCCGAGGACGGTCATGTTGGCGCGCAGCAACAGGCGATGAACGGTGCCCATGCGGGCCCACCGATCGGGCGTGACATAGAAGCTCTCGGGATCGTCGACCGGGCAGGTCAGACGCCAGTCGAGGTGATGCGCCAGATGGCTGTCGCGGTAGATGCCGTAGGGATACCACATCGCGAGGGTGGGAAAGACCAGCGCCTCGTTGATCCAGGGCGTGCGGGTGGGATGGCCGTGGAGCACCTCGTGCTGGAGGTGGCCGAACCAAGCAATGAGCCAGGCGCCCAGAGGCAAGAGGACGAACCATGGCAGCACGGCATGCCACCAGGTCAGGGCCAGCCAGCTACCGTAGATGAGCGCGGCCAGTCCCCAGGTTGGCAGCTCCCAGCGGCGCCATAGCGGCGCGTACGTCATCATCACCATGGAGGGCGCTCGTTCCCGTGAAGTCTGTGACGATTCAACGACAGCCAAGCCCCTTGTGTCGTTGTGGGAATGCGCAGATTCTGCATCGACTTGTAACGTTGCATCCCGTTTGGTGATATTTGTAACCACCGCAACGAGCCGAGCCGATGACTGATTACGACCGCCGCACCACCGTGCGCCTGTTCCGCGAGCGCCTGCAGGCGCTGATCAACGACCTGGGCGACAGCCAGGCCGCCTTTGCGCGCCGCATCGGCATCGACCGTTCGACGCTCTCGCAGCTGCTCTCGGGCCATGACGACCGCCTGCCCCGCGCCGACACCGTGGCGGCAGTGGCCCAGACCTGCCAGGTCAGCGCCGACTGGCTGCTGGGCCTCTCCCAGGAGACCGCCGCCGAGGAAGCGATCGTGGGTCCGCCGCTGGAGATCGCGACCGGCGCCGCCGATCCGGCCAACGACCGCCTCAGGGCCTGGCATGCCGAGGCCGCCGGCTACAAGGTGCGCTATGCACCCACCACCCTGCCCGACCTGCTCAAGACCGAGGCCGTCAACCGCTACGAGTTCGGCGACAGCCGCGGCCTGTCGCTGCAGGCGGCCGAACGCGGCGCCTTCGACCGGCTTGCCTATTCGCGTCGTCCGGAAAACGACGTCGAGATCGTCAGTTCGATCCAGAGCCTGGAGAGCTTTGCGCGCGGCGAAGGCATCTGGCGGGGGCTGGCGGCCGCGGAGCGGCGCGAACAGATCGAACGGATCGCGCAGCTCACCGATGAACTCTACCCCACCCTGCGCTGGTTCCTGTTCGATGCCCGGGAGCGTTACGCACCGCCGGTCACCATCTTCGGGCCCTTGCGGGCCGTGCTTTATGCCGGCGAGGTCTATTTCGTCTTCAACAGCCGCGACCACATCCGGCTGCTGACCGAACATTTCGACTCCCTGATCCGCTCGGCGGTCATCCACCCGCCCGAGATCCCTAGCTTTGCGACAGGCCTGCTGCGCGGTCTGTAGTCCAGCACGAAGGCACAGCGTGCCGGACGACGTCCGCGGGCTTGGAACCCTTGCGGCATGTGCGACTTCGCGGAAAGCTGCGCTCGCCCCCAAATCCAGGAGAAACGACCATGGCGGAACGTACCCAGAGCGGCGGCTGCCTGTGCGGCGCCGTGCGATACCATACCAGCGCGCGCCTGCGCGACGTGGTGGCCTGCCACTGCAGCCAGTGCCAGAAGACCCACGGCAATTTCGCCGCCTACACCGCGGTGGAAACCGCCGACCTCATGTTCGACGAGGAGCGAGGCCTGGCCTGGTTTGCCTCCTCGGACAAGGCCGCGCGCGGCTTCTGCCGCGAGTGCGGCGCCAGCCTCTTCTGGCACCCCTCCTTCGCCAGTTACACGGCAGTGGCCGCAGGCACCCTCGACCAGCCGACCGGCCTCCGGCTGGTGCGCCACATCTTCACCGCCGACAAGCCCGACTGGTACGAGATCGGCGACGGTCTGGAACAGGTGGCACAGAGCCAGTACGGCAATTCCTGATGGCCCTGCTCGCCAGCCTGCCGATGTACGACCTCGAGCCGTTGCGCCCCGCCACCGATGCCTGGTGGTCCGGGGTCGCCGCGGCGCTGCGCCGCCAGGGCTTCGACGATGCGCCCGGAACCCTGATGCGCGAGGGCGGCTTCACCGACCGTTTCGTCCAGTGGGCAAGTCCCGACCTGCTGCTCTCCCAGACCTGCGGCTATCCCCTGACCCATGCCTTCTCCGGGCACCTGCGACTGGTCGCGACGCCGGTCTACCGGGCCGAACACTGCTCCGGGGCACGCTACTGCAGTGTCGTGGTGGTGGGACAGGATCATCCGGCGGTCACGATCGACGAGCTTCGGGGCGGCTATGTCGCCGTCAACGGCTTCGACTCCCAGTCCGGTTTCAACAGCCTGCGCGCCCTGGTCGCGCCGCTCGCCCACGGGGGGCGTTTCTTCGGCAGGGTCAGCGAAACCGGGCGCCATGCCGCCTCGCTGGCCATGGTCGCCGCGGGCGAGGCCGACGTCTGCGCGCTCGATTGCGTCTCCTTCGCCCTGTGGCGCCGGCACATGCCCGAGCTTCTGGAAGGCACCAGGGTGCTGACGGTGACCGCGCGGGCACCCTCCCTGCCCTATGTCACCCATGCCGGGCGCAGCGACGAGGCGATCGCGCGCCTCGCCGCCGCGCTCGTCGAGGCGGCAGCGGATCCCGCCCTGGCGGCGGCGCGCGAGACCCTGCTGATCGCGGGTTTCGAAACCCTGCCGCGCACGGCCTACGACGAGATCGACGCCATGGAGGACCTCGCCATCGCCGCAGGTTACCCGCAGCTGGCCTGACCGACACACCATCTGGTGGTCGCGCGACTCGGGGGACTCAACATCTGCGCATAATGTGAATAAGTCATTTTTTGCTTGAATCTCATGGTTTTAGCAGGCTTCCTTGAATGCATAGTTCAGGGGATAACCCGGCGAGACACCATGAGCATGCACGTGCGAGCGCCCCGCCTGGCGGGCAATTATCCGGTCATCTATACCGACCCTCCCTGGAACTTCTCGACCTGGTCGCGCAAGGGCCAGGGCCGGGGAGCCCAGGCCCATTACGACTGCATGACGCAGTCGGACCTGGAGGCGCTTCCCGTTGCGGACTGGGCGGCACCCGATGCGGTGCTGCTCATGTGGACCACAGACACACACCTGCCCCGCGCATTGGACCTGATCGAGGCCTGGGGTTTCACCTACAAGACGATCGGCTTCACCTGGGCCAAGCTCAACCAGTCGGCCGACGGCGAAGAGGGTTATACCGACCGCGATTTCTTCACCGGCATGGGCTACTGGACGCGGGCGAACCCCGAACAATGCCTGCTGGCAACCCGTGGCCACCCCAAGCGCAAGGGCAAGGATGTCCGGCGCCTCGTGGTCTCGCCCCGGCGCGAGCACTCCCGCAAGCCCGAATGCGTCTATGACCGCATCGAACGGCTGGTCGATGGCCCCTACCTGGAGATGTTTGCCCGCACCAGCCATGCCGGCTGGGACACCTGGGGCAACCAGGCCGGGCTGTTCGACGAAGGTTCGGTCGAGACGCGGCGCTGGGCGAGCGACCTCAAGCGCAACCCCGACAGCATCGCGGCGCGCTGACCCTCCTTGCCATGCCCGACATCGCCTTCTCCGCACTGGAGACGGCCCGGCTGCGGCTGCGACGCTTCCGGGAGGACGATCTCGATATCTTCCGGACCTACCGCAGCCAGCCCGACACCGCACGGTTCCAGAGCTGGGAGGCGCCCTTCCCGGAAGCCGAGGCACGCGCCTTCCTGGACGAGATGATCGCAGCCCATCCCGACACGCCCGGCCAGTGGTTCCAGTTTGCCATCGCCCTGCGCGACGACGACATGCTGGTCGGTGACATCGCCCTGCGCATCGACGGCGACGATCCCGGTGTGGCCGAACTCGGCTACACCCTGGACGCACGCGCCACCGGCAAGGGCCTTGCAAGTGAAGCCATTGCAGCGGTGCTGGCCTATGCCTTCGAGACACGCGGCAAGCGCCTGGTGGAGGCCTGGACCGATACGCGCCTCAGCCGCTCTCTCACCCTGCTCGCCCGCCTCGGCTTTACCCGTCCCTCGGGTCCGCCCCGGCACGGCTTCTACAAGGGCGAGTGGTGCGAGGACATCAACCACGCCATGACCGCGCAGGACTGGGCCGCACGAGCAGGTTGAGGCCGCTAGCATCCGCGAATTGCCTCTGATCGTCCCTCGGGGCCGACGCAGCCTGCGCCGCGAGCGGACGCCGTTCTGGCGCATTGTATCGCGTGCGCGACATGTCCCATGATCGGCGTCGGCCATGTAAGGCCGGACCTTCCGTGGACATCCACATGCCGCACACACCCGAACTGCTTGAATCGATCTCCAGGCTCGACAGGGATCCGCACTCGCTGAGCGCGAACCACTACACCGATGACGGAATCATGAAGCAGGAATGGGAGCGCATCTTCGCCCAATCCTGGCTCTTTGCCGGATACTCCGACCAGTTGCGCCAACCGGGCGACTACATCACCTGCATGGCCGGGAACGATCCGGTGGTGGTGGTGCGCGACGAGAGTGGCGTGTTGCGCGCGTTCTACAACATCTGCCGGCATCGCGGGCATATCCTGATGAAGGAGGCCGCGGGCAACGTCCGGGGCTTCGTCTGCCCCTACCACGCCTGGGGCTACGTCACCGATGGCAGCCTGCGCAGTGCCCGTCACAGCGGCGATGTCGCGGGATTCGAGCCGGGAGCCTTCGGCCTGGTCGCGGTACGCGTCGAGATCTTCTGCGGCATGGTGTTCGTCTGCCTCGGCAGCGAGAGTCCTCCCGTGGCCGCCTGCTACCCAGGGCTGGAGGAGGAACTGCGGGCCTACGAGCCCGGCATCGACGACCTCCACTTCGTGTTCCGTCGGGAGGTCACGATCGAGGCCAACTGGAAGCTGGTGGTCGAGAACTACAACGAGAACTACCACACCCCCGTGGTACATCCGGCCTTGAGGAACGTGCTGACGAGCGACTACATCGTCACCCCGAGGGGCAGCTACATCAGCCACGAGGCCCGGGTGAATCCGGAAGCGACGGAGGGCTTCGACGCGACGACCATAGGCTACGAACGCCACCTGAACTGGTGGCTGTGGCCGAACCTCTGCCTCATGTCGATCCCCCAAGGGGGCTTCCGCGTGCTCAACATCATGCCCGAAGGACCAGGCCGCACGCGCGAGACCTACGACTTCTACCTGCCTTACAGCGAACCCAACGCGCAGCAGTGGCAGCAGATCCTCTTCGCCTGCGACACGGTCAACGTGGAGGACATCGGGGTGTGCGAGGCCGTGCAGCGCGGCCAGGCGTCACGCAGCTTCGACCGGGGGCGCATGATGGTCGACCTCAAGGGACGGGACTGGAGCGAGCACGCCGTGGTGCACTTCCGCAATCTCGTGCTCGACGCCCTGGCCTGAGCGCTACCGCCGGGCGGCAGCGCTCGGGCAGGAGGGTCAGTTGAGCAGAATGTGCTCGTAGGGGAAGGTCGAGAGACGGGCGGCACCGTTCTCGGTGATGAGCACCTGCTCCTCGAGCTTCACCCCCTCGACGCCGACTTCCGAGCCGATGTAGCTCTCGACGCAGACAGTCATGCCGACCTCCAGGGTACCCGAGGAGGAGGCTTCGGCGTTGTCGGTGAAGGTGATCGAGGGGTACTCGTCGACCATGCCGACACCGTGCGCGGTGATACCGTATCGGCGGGCGGTGAACTCGTTGGGGATCTTCCAGGACTTCCTGGCCGCCTCGACGAAGCTCATGCCGGGCTGCAGCATCTCGATGTTGTACTGCACCTGCTCGTAGGCATAGGTGTAGATGCGCTTCTGCTCGTCGGTCGGCCGGCCGGGCTCGCAGAAATAGGTGCGCGAGATATCGGCGCAGTAGCCGAACGGCCCGACGAGGTCCGTATCGAAGCCGACCAGTTCACCGGCACGGATGACCCGGCTGGATGCCTCGCGGAACCAGGGGTTGGTGCGCCCGCCCGAGGACAGCAGGCGGGTCTCGATCCACTCGCCGCCCAGGGCGATGTTGACCTGGTGCAGGTGACTCCACAGCTCGACCTCGGTGACGCCGGGTCGCAGTTCCTCGCGCATCTTGGCCATGCCCGCCTCGCAGGCCGAGATCGCCTGGCACATGCAGGCGATCTCGTCGTCGGACTTGATGACGCGGGCGAGTTCGGTGACGCGGGTGCCGTTTTTGATTTCCCAGCCCAGCCTGGTGAGCTCGCGCACGCCTTCCATGTCGAGACGGTCGGCCGCAATGCGGCGGCTGCCTCCGGCATCGGCGCGCATGACGGCGTCGATGTCGGCGGCCCATTTCACGGCCTTCTCGTCGATGTTCTCGTCCGAGCCCATGTAGATGAAGCCGATCGCGGGACGGATCTCCCGGATCGTCTCGAGGTGGGCATAGAGGTGCATGGACTTCGGGTAGTCGAAGAGCACCGGCAGGCCTTCGACGGGGACCCAGACATAACGCAGGGGATTGTGCGTGAACCACACCTGCATGTTGCTGGAACCGGTCGCGTAGCGCTGGTTGATCGGGTCGTAGAGGATGATGCCGGCAAGGTCGAGACGCTTGAGCTGGGCCTGGATGCGGCCGAGGCGGTAGGCGCGCATCCGCTTCATGTCGATCTGGGGTTCGGCGTCGTGCTGGGACGCGCCCAGGGTGTTGCGGCCCAGACGGATGCTTTCGAGATAGGCGTCGCTCATGGCGTGATCGTCTCCCGCGCGGTCGCAGCCGCGCCGTTTCAGTTCAACAGGATGGTTTCGTAAGGATAGGTCGACAGGCGCTGGGGCGCGCCGTCGGTGATGAGGATCTGCTCCTCCAGCTTGATGCCCTCGATGCCGTCCTCGGCACCGATGTAGCTTTCGATACAGACCGTCATGCCGGTCTCGAGCATGCCGCCGGTCGAACGGTCGGCATTGTCGGAGAATTGCACATGGGGCCATTCGTCGGCCAGGCCCACACCGTGGGCCATGCTGCCGTAGCGGCGGGCGACGAACTCGTTGGGCACGCGCCAGGACTTCTCGGCGATCTCGCGGAAGGTCTGGCCGGGGCGGAAGAGCTCGATGTTGGTCTGGATCTGGTCGTAGGCGTAGGTATAGAGCCGCTTCTGTTCGTCGCTGGGCCGACCGGGCGGACAGAACCAGGAGCGCGAGATGTCGGCGCAGTAGCCGAAGGGTCCGATCAGGTCGGTGTCGAAGGCGACGATCTCCCCGGCGCGGATAACGCGGTCGCTGGACTCGCGGAACCAGGGGTTGGTGCGCCCGCCCGAGGCGAGCAGCCGCGTCTCGATCCACTCCCCGCCCATGGCGATGTTGACCTGGTGGAGATGGGACCAGAGCTGGTTCTCGGTGATGCCCGCCCGCATCTCGCGCTGCATCTTCGCCATGCCGGCCTCGCAGACCGAAATCGAGGCGACCATGCAGGCGATCTCGTCGTCCGACTTGATGGCACGGGCCAGTTCCATCACCTCCTGGCCATTGTGGATTTCCCAGCCCAGGGCTTCCAGTTCGCGTGCGCCAGCGACGTCGAGATGGTCGGCGGCGATGCGCCGGTTGGCGCCGGCGCCGGATTCGCGCATGACCGCGTCGAGCTCGGCCGCCCACTGAGCAACCCGCTCGGCGATGCGGTCGCCGGCGCTGAAGAAGGTCCAGACGGTGGCCGGGCGGATGTCGCGGATCGTTTCCAGGTGCCTGGAGAGATGCAGGGCGCGGCCGTATTCGAAGAGCGTGCAGAGACCCTGCGCCGGAACCCAGCAGTAGCGGTGCTGGTTGTGCAGGATCCAGACCTGCATGTCGCTGGAGCCGTTGGCGTAACGCACGTTGATCGGATCGTAGAGCAGGATGCCGGCGAGATCGCGCTCCTGCAGCATCTGCTGCACACGGCCCAGCCGGTAGGCCCGCATCCGCCTCATGTCGATCTGGGGCTCGGCATCGTGCTGGAAGACGCCCGGCGTATTGCGCGCCAGACGCTGCGATTCGAAGGAAGCTTCGTTCATGGAAACCCTGTGGCGACCCGAGGAGTTCGGGCGGCCCATGCAACGTCCGGCAACGCCGGGAGTCAATCTCGAACCGCCTTCCTCAGGCCGCCATCAGGGTGAAATCGGCGTCAGAACCCCTGCAGCGCAGCCGAGAGCTGGCTTGCATTGTGGCCCATCATCGCGAGGTAGGTCGCAGCCGGACCTTCGGGTCCCGACAGCGAGTCGGAAAAGAGGGTGCCACCGACGACAACACCCGTGTCCTCGGCGATGCGCTCCAGGACCCGGTTGTCGCTGATGTTCTCAACGAAGAGACCGGCGATGTGCTCACGCTCGATCTGGTCGATCAGGGCCGCGATCTCAGCAGCCGAGGGTTCGTCCGCCGTGTTCATGCCCTCGGGTGCCAGGAACACGATGCCGTAGGCGTGTCCGAAGTAGCCGAAGGCATCGTGGCTGGTGACGATGGTGCGGGCATCGGCGGGCAAGGCGTCCATGGCCTGGCGAACCGACCGGTCGAGCGCTTCGATCTGCGCCAGGTAGGCCTGCGCATTGGCTTCGTAGGTCGCCGCACCCTCCGGATCGGCAAGTGTCAGCGCCGCGGCGATATTGCGGACATAGGCGGCACCGTTGGCCAGGTCCTGCCAGGCGTGGGGATCGAAGGCACCGTGGCGGTGCTGCACCTCCTCATGCCCCTCTTCCCCGGCGTGCTCGTCGTGGTCCTCATGATCGTCGTGGTCCTCATGATCGTCATGATCGTCATGATCGTCATGATCCGCGTGCGCGTCGTCGTCGGCGTGCTCGTCGTGGCCTGCATCCTCGGCATGATGCTTCTCGTCCCCGCCGGGCAGGGGATCGATGCCTGCGGAGGCGACGACGATGGCGCCGTCGTAGCCGGAGGCTTCGACCAGACGGTCGATCCAGCCCTCGAAACCCAGGCCGTTGAGCACGACCAGGTCGGCATCGGCGAGCAGGCGTGCATCGGCCGGCGCAGGATCGAAGACATGGACGTCCTCGCCGGGGCCGACCAGGGTCTCGACACGGACGCGCTCGCCGCCCACGACCGAGACCATGTCGCTCAGGATGCTGAAGCTGGCCACGACATCGACAGGTTCATCGGCGCGAAGCGCAGCCGTCGCGGTCATCGCGACAGTCAGGGCGGCAGAGGCAAGGAGAACGCGGCGGGCAAGGGACATCTGGCAGGCTCCGTTCGTCAGGTTGTCGTCAGTTGCTGCGGTGCCAGGCGGGCGTGCGCAGGGCGCGCAGGCTGCCATGGGGGCCAAGCAGCATGGAAAACATCGAAGCAGCGCCCGCGACCAGGATGATCGCCGGGCCGCTGGGGACGTCGATATGGAAGGAAATCAGGAGACCGACCACCGAGGCCAGGACGGCAGTGGCCACCGCCGCGACAATCATGCCGCCGATGCCGCGAGCCCAGAAGCGGGCGGCCGTGGCCGGCAGGATCATCATGCCGACCGACATCAACGTGCCCAGGGCGTGAAACCCGGCGACGAGATTGAGAACGACGAGGGCGAGGAAAAGATGGTGGACCAGCGCCCCCCGGCCGCCGACGGCACGCAGGAAGGCCGGATCGTAACTTTCCATGACCAGGGGACGGTAGATCAGCGCAAGGACGACGACAGTGAGCGTTGCCGAGCCGGCAAGCAGCAGCACGGCCCCGTTGCCCAGGGCAAGCACACTGCCGAAGAGGACATGGATAAGGTCGATCTTGCTGCCCGCGACCGAGACCAGCAGCACGCCCATGGCAAGCGCGACGAGATGGAAGGAGGCAAGGCTGGCGTCCTCGCGCAGAACGGTGAGTCGCGAAACGAGGGCCGACAGCGTGGCGATCACCAGGCCTGCGACAAGGCCGCCGATGGTCATGGCAAAGAGCGAAAGGCCGGCAAGCAGATAGGCAACCGCGATGCCCGGCAACACGCCGTGGGCAATGGCCTCGCCGGTGAGACTCATGCGGCGCAGCATGAGAAAGACGCCGACGGGCGCCGCGCCCAGAGAGACGGCGAGCGCACCGGCAAGGGCACGCGCCATGAAGGCGTAGTCGAGAAAAGGGGCGATCAGCCAGTCGAATATCATGCCGCGATCTCCGGGGCATCGCAGCGCGGTGCTGCTTCGTCCCAGGCCTCGCTGATGCTGCGGGCACGCAGCAGGTTGGCGCTTGTCATCACCTCGCCGGTTTCGCCCCAGGCGACGGGATCGCGGGCGAGCAGGAGGGTCCGGGGAAAGCGCGCACGCACGGTGTCGAGGTCGTGCATGACGGCAAGCACCGTGCGGCCCTCGCCATGCCAGCGCGCGACCAGGGCGAGCAGGTCATGTTCGGTACGCTGGTCGAGCGCGGTGAAGGGCTCGTCGAGCAGGATCAGCGGGGCGTCCTGGACCAGCAGGCGGGCAAAAAGGGCACGCTGAAGCTGACCGCGCGAGAGGGTGCCTGCCTGGCGGCGGTCAAAACTTTCCAGGCCGACTTCGGCGAGAGCGCTCGCAACGCGTTTGCGTCCTGCCGCGCCCAGGGTGCCCAGGCTGCCGATGGCACCCCAGTTGCCCATGGCGACGAGATCGAAGACCGAGATCGGGAAGGAGCGATCGAGTTCCGACTGCTGGGGCAGATAGGCGGTATCGCGGCGGCGGGCATCGGGACGCCGGATGCGTCCGGAGAGCGGCTTCAGCTCTCCGACAATGCCCTTGAGCAGCGTCGACTTGCCCGCGCCGTTGGGACCGACGATCGCCAGCAGCGCACCGGCCGGAACCTCGCCGGAAAGATGATGCACGGCCGGGTGGTGATCGTAGCCCAGGGTAACGTCATCGAAGGCGATGACCGCGCTCATGAAAGGCTCCACCAGACGGCCGCCCACAGCGGCACGAGGGCCGCAAGCGCGATGGCAAGGCGCAGCGCCGCACCCATGGTGAGCGCGGTACGACCCATCGGCGCCACAATGGCGGGGGCCTCGTGACGGTGAGCGCTCACGGGCACGCGCCTTCGCCGGGACGGCAGGCGGCACAGAGCACGGAAAGTTCGATGGTCGCGTGATCGAGCTCGAACCCCTTGCGGCCGGCAAGGGCACCGAGCGCAGTGTTGACGTCCTCGTCGACGAACTCCTCGACGCTGCCGCAGTCATGGCAGATGGCAAAGGCCGTGCCTTCGCCGTGGCGGGGATGGGCGCAGGCGACGAAAGCGTTGAGTGATTCCAGCCGGTGCACAACACCGCGCTCGATCAGCTGGTTGAGCGCGCGATAGACCGTGGGCGGCGCGGCAATGCCCTGGGGGCGCAGGCGCTCCAGGATCTCATACGCCGTGGCGGGCCCATCGGCGCGGCCAAGGTCTTCAAGGACCAGCCGGGCGTTCCTGGGCAGGTCATCGAGGGAGTGATCGTGGCGGTGGCGTGCGGCCATGGCGAACCTCGGGAGCGGGTTCGTCATATGTAATGTTATAACATCCCGCGCGCAAGCGCCTTATCGACGACCCCCACGCCAGATCCCTCGGCCGGTCGCCACCATCAACTCAGGAAATACCCGGATCAATCCCCGCAATCGATGCGTGGCGATCAGGCGCGCAGGCGTTCGTTCTCGGGATCTAAGGGCGATTCGTCGATCACGGTGGCCTTGTACCAGTCGCCCAGGATCTGGATTTCCAGCTCCGTGCCGAGCTCCGAAACCTCCGGGGCGACCATGGCCATGGCGAGCGACTTGCCGATGCGGAAGCCGTAGCCGCCAGAGGTGGCGCGGCCGATCACCTTGCCGTCCTTGCGGATCGGGTTGGAGCCCAGGGCATCGGCATCGGTGACGCCATGGACTTCCATGTTGACGAAGGTGTTGGCAAAGCCCCTCTCCTGCCACCGGATGAGACCCTCACGGCCCTTGAACTCGCCCTTGTTGAGATGAACGAAGCGCTGCAGGCCGCTCTCCAGGGCCGCGTACTCGATCGACATCTCCTGGCCGACCATGCGGTAGGACTTCTCGATGCGCATGGCCTCCATGGCGCGGATGCCGAAGGGCTTGATGCCCAGATCGGCGCCGGCCGCCATCACCGCATCGAAGATGTGGTTCTGGTATTCGATCGGGTGGTGCAGCTCGAACCCCAGCTCGCCGACGAAGTTCATGCGGATGCACAGGCTGGGGGCGAGGCCGACATCGATCCACTTGCTGGTCAGCCACTTGAACGCGCCGTTGGAGAGGTCGCTGCGGGTGATGCGCTGGAGCAATTCGCGCGACTTCGGACCGGCGATCACCAGCACGCCCATGGCATTGGTGATGTTCTGGAACTGCACCGAGCCATCCTTGGGCATGTGCTTCTTCAGCCAGTCGTGGTCGAGGCGCTGCAGCGCGCCGGCCGAGACGACATAGAAGCTGTCAGCGGCCTCGCGCTGGATGGTGAACTCCGAGTGGACGCCGCCCTTTTCGGTCAGAGCATGGACCAGGCCGACGCGGCCGATCGCCTTGGGCAGCTTGTTGGCGATCAGGCCGTCGAGGAAAGCCTCAGTGCCGGGACCGGAGATGCGGCACTTGGCGAAGGCCGACATGTCGAGCAAACCGACGTTCTCATGAACGTTCATCACCTCGTTGCCGACGTGCTCGAACCACTTCGAGCGGCGGAACGACCAGTCGTCCTCGGCGGCCACGCCCTCGGGTGCGAACCAGTTGGCACGTTCCCAACCGAACTTCTGGCCGAAGACCGCGCCCAGCGCCTTGAGCCGGTCGTAGCAGGGCGCGGTGCGCAGGGGCCGGGCGGCCGGGCGCTCCTCGTCGGGATAATGGATGACGAAGACGTTGGCGTAGGCTTCCTCGTTCTTCTCCACCAGATAGGACTTGGTGGCGTAGTCGCCGAAGCGGCGGGGATCGACGCCCAGCATGTCGACCGTGGGCTCACCCTCGACGATCCACTCGGCAAGCTGCCAGCCGGCGCCGCCCGCGGCCGTGATACCGAAGCTGTGGCCCTCGTTGAGCCAGAAGTTGGGCACGTCCCAGGCCGGGCCGATGATGGGGCTGCCGTCGGGCGTGTAGCAGATGGCGCCGTTGTAGACCTGCTTGACGCCGACCTCGCCGAAGGCGGGCACGCGGTTGATCGCAGCCTCGATGTGGGGCGAGAGGCGCTCCAGGTCTTCCTGGAAGAGCTCGTACTCCATGTCGTCCGGAGGACCGTCGACATAACAGGCCGGGGCGCCGACCTCGTAGGGGCCAAGGATCAGGCCGCCGCGCTCCTCGCGCATGTACCAGGAGCCGTCGCTCTCGCGCAGCACGCCCATCTCGGGCAGGCCCTGCTCCTTGCGCGCGACGATGTCGGGATGGGCATCGGTCACGATGTACTGGTGCTCGACGGGGATCACGGGCACGTCGAGGCCAACCATGGCGCCGGTCTGGCGCGCAAAGCTGCCGGTGGCGCTGACGACGTGTTCGCAGGTGATGTCGCCCTTGTCGGTCTTGACCAGCCACTCGCCCGAGGGGGTGCGCTCGATGGCGGTGACGCATGTGTTGCGGTGGATTTCCGCACCGTGGTTGCGGGCTCCGGTGGCCAGGGCCTGAGTCAGGTCGGCGGGCTGGATGTAGCCATCCTCGGGATGCTGGATCGCGCCGACCAGGCCTTCGATGTTGCACAGTGGCCAGATTTCCTTGACCTGCTGGGGCGTCAGGAAGTTGACCTGCACGCCCAGCGTCTGGGCGACGCCAGCGTACTGGTGGTACTCGTCCATGCGGTCGCGGTTCATGGCCAGGCGGATGTTGGAGACCTTCTTGAAGCCGACGTTCATGCCGGTCTCTTCCTGCAGCTCCTGATAGAAGCGCACGGAGTACTTGTGCACCTGGCCGACCGAATAGCTCATGTTGAAGAGCGGCAGCAGGCCTGCGGCATGCCAGGTGGAACCCGACGTCAGCTCCTTGCGCTCGAGCAGGACGACGTCCGACCAGCCCTTCTTCGCCAGGTGATAGAGCGTACCGACGCCGACGACGCCGCCACCGATGACCACGACCCGCGCATGACTCTTCATGGTGTCTCTCCCCTGCCCGCGGCACATGCCCGGCACACGATTTTCGGGCCCAGTCGTAACAAAAAAGCCCCGGCGCTTCACTAGCGCCCCGTGGCCCGCGGGAATGGTGCGCAGGCGACATCGCCGTGCCGCGTGAAGGCCGATTGTGCCGATCCGGATACCGCAGCCGCTTGCCGCGCCGCCCGCGAGGGGGCACGGTCCGCCAGTTGCCACGCAGGGGAGAACGCCATGGCCATGGGCTGCATGCACACGATCCATCGGAACCACCACCATTTCGGCTGGAACAATGCCCATGCACCCGCACTGACCGTGGCGCCGGGCGAGACGGTCTATCTGGAAACGGTCGATTCCTCGGGCGGCCAGCTCACTGCCATGTCGACGCTGTCGGACCTCGCCACGCTGGATTTCGGCAAGGTCAACCCCGTGACCGGCCCGATAGCCATCGACGGCGCGCAGCCGGGCGACGCCGTGAAGGTGACCCTGCTCGGCTTCGAGCCGAGCGGCTGGGGCTGGACCGCGCTGATCCCCGGCTTCGGCCTGCTCACCGACCAGTTCCCCGATCCCGCCCTGCACCTGTGGAACTACGACCGCGATCGCCTGGGAGCCAGCGCCTATGGTCCTGGCGGACGGGTGCCCCTGAAACCCTTCGTCGGCACCATGGGGCTGGCCCCGGCAGAGGCCGGCCTGCACAGCGTCGTGCCGCCGCGCCGCGTCGGCGGCAACATGGACATTCGCGATCTCGCCGAAGGCACCGAACTGCTGCTGCCGGTCGAGGTCGCGGGCGGGCTCTTTTCGCTGGGCGACACCCATGCCGCGCAGGGCGACGGCGAGGTCTGCGGCACGGCGATCGAGAGCCCGATGAACGTCGCCCTGAAGTTCGATCTGGTGAAGGGCGCCAACCTGCCCTTCCCGCGCTTCCGCACCCCGGGCCCGGTAACGCGCCATCTCGACGAGAAGGGCTACCTGGCAACCACCGGCATCGGCCCGGACCTGTTTGCCGGCGCGCGCGCCGCGGTGAGCGGCATGATCGACCTGCTCTGCGCCGAACAGGGCCTGCAGGCCGACGAGGCCTACATGCTCTGCAGCGTGGCCGGCGACCTGCGCATCAGCGAGATCGTCGACATGCCCAACTGGGTCGTCTCGTTCTATTTCCCGCGGGTCGTGTTCGCCTAGATTGCGAGCGTGTCAGTAGGCCGCCCCCAGGCCCAGGGGGTGGGCCGGCGCGAAACTCGCCATGAGCAGCGCCACACCGGCAGCCAGAATGACGAGGCCGCCGACCAGCGCCAGACCGCGCGTGACCAGGGCAAGCATGCCTGCGCGCATGCCGGCGAGGCGCACCGCCCGGTCGGAGGCATAAACGGCCACGAGCGCCAGGATGCAGACGGTGATCGCCGTGCCCGCGGATATCGCCAGCACCGCCAGAACCCCTGCCCACGTGAGATGCAGGATGCTGGCGAAGGCCAGGACCATGACCGCCCCCGAACAGGGACGCAGGCCGACCGAGACGACCACTGCCGCAGCGGTGCGCCAATCATGCACCCGGCGGGCGATGTCGGGGGTAACGACGTGGCTGTGGCCGCAGCCGTCATGGTCGTGATGCCCGTGATGACCATGGTGGCCGTGCGTCTCGCGCCCGTGCAGACGCCGCCACAGCGGTGCCAGACTGCGCAGCACGAGATAGGCACCCAGAGCGGCAATCAGGGCAAAACTCACGCGTTCGGTCCAGACTGCGGCTTCCTGGGTTTCCCGCCCGACGAAACCGGCAAGACCGATCAGGCCCAGCACCAGGACGATGGCGACCAGCCCCTGGCACAGGGCGGCAGCGCAGGAAAGCATCAGGGCGCGCCCGATCCGACGTTCGTGGCTGACCAGATAGGCGGTCAGCACCACCTTGCCATGGCCCGGACCGGCGGCATGGAAGACCCCATAGAGGAAGCTGCTGGCAATCAGCGCCCAGGCCGTGGCCAGCGTGGCATGCTCGCCCAGCGCCGAGAGTTCGCCGCTGAGCTGGCGATGGAGCAGCCGTTGCTGGTCCATGACAAAGGCGATCGCGCGCGACCAGAGCGAGGGGTCACCCGCGGCACCGTCGCTGCCGAAGGCGGCGCCGGCGATTGGCGCCATCATCAGGACGGCGAGCGCCGCCAGCCTCAGGGCGCGTCGCGACACGAGATCGTCACCCATTGGGCGAACTGGGCGCCCAGGGTGTCGTCGGAGGTCTGCGTGATATCGAGCGAGAGGGCATAGGCGACGACATCGGGATCGGGCTGCGCCTCCTCGATGCTGGCCGTACAACCGGGCGGTCCTCCCTCCACGCGCAGGCCGTCGCCTTCGGGCAGGTGTTCCATCGCGGCCATGTAGGTCGGATCGAAGATGGCGTAGGAGAGCGGCTGGCCATCGCGGGGCACGGGACTGTCGAAGAGCAGCGTGAAGGCCATGTAGATGCGGCCCCCGGCATAGGCCGTGGTCGCGTCTGTCGCCTCCGGAACGGAGACGGGACCGGTGCCTGCGCGAATCTCGGTGAAGTAGTCCCAGGTGCGCAACTGCGCGAGGTTCTCGGCCGCCAGGGCCTGCAGCAGGCCTATGTCGGGCGCGCCGTCGCCGTCCTCGTCGAAGCCGTCCGTGGCAAAGGCCGAATAGGTTTCGTCGAACAGCCAGTTCTCGCGCAAGCCCAGGATCGCGCCGTCCTCGTCGAGCAGCACGGTGACCTGGAGGTCGATCCAGCCGTGGGGATGGGCCGCCGCGCCGCCGGCCCAAAAGAACAGGGCCGCGACCCATGGCAGCAGGCGGATGCATCCGCGGCACGACGAACCGGACATGGAGAATTCCATCAGGAGGGGTGGCAAGTATCCCCGTCCCGGCCCATGGGCGCCATACCCTTTTCAGTGAGTTCGTCGATCGCCTTCTGCGACTTGCGCAGATGGCCAAGTCCCATGCCGTTCAGCACATGGTCGGCCTTGGTGAACTGGATGTCGGTATAGGTCGTGATCTCTACCCGGTTGCCCCAGGGATCGAGGAAGTCGAGAAAGCGGCCGTCGAGCAGTTCGACGCCCATCTCCTCGAGCAACCGCCGCGCCAGCGGCTTGTCGTCGACGGCGATGCCGAAGTGGCGCTTGTCGTCGGGCCCCTGGCGGCGGCCCCTGGAGAAGTTGATGAACTGGTCGCCGAAGTAGACGAAGGCAGCATCCTCGTCCTGCGAAGCGATCTCGAGATCGAGGAAACGACCGTAAAAGGCCAGCGCCTCGCCGATATCGCCGACCTCCAGCGCAACGTGGTTGATTCCCGCGGGTCTTGCCTTGGTCATGCCGTGCTCCCTGATTGCAGGTTGCCGCCGCCATGAAGCGGCCCGGGACTCTACATGGCGTCCGAATGGCCTGGTGCAATGCCGGTGCTGCGCGCGGCTGCAATTCCAGGCTGTTGTGTGCGCTACTTCATCGCCTTTATCACGAACCCCGGGGCAGGATGGGCGTTCTTGTCGAGAGTTGCGGACAGAGCAGGCGGCTGCCGGTCGAAAGAACATGAAACCTCCCTCCTCCAGAAAGATCGCGTCGGGCGGTCCGGCGCACAGCACCAGCACGAGGCGCCGGGGGGGCCTTCGGTGCTGATCGTCGAGGACGATCTGGCCGTGGCCAGCGTCATCGAGCAGGCACTGATGGCGGAGGGGTACGACTGCCTGCATGCCGAGGTCACCGAGGATGCCCTGCAGATCATGATGCATGTCTCGTTCGATCTGGCGGTCGTCGACATCTTCATGCGCGGCCAGGGTGGGCTCGTCTCGATCCAGGCGCTGCGCCGGCGCCATCCTCATTGCCGGATCATCGCCACGAGCGGCGGCTGGTCCTCCATGACGCCGACCGAGGCGCTACGGGCAGCCTGGAAGCTTGGCGCCGACGAAACCCTGCCCAAGCCGTTCCGTCTGGAACGACTGATAACCATGTCGCACATGCTGCTGCGCGCCGAATAGGGCAAGCAGAGACTGGCGGGGATCGGCGCCTGCCCCTATCTTCGCGGCCATGACAAGCGATGGCATCGGCGTCCCTCTGCGGCGCAAGGAAGATCTTCGGTTCCTGACCGGCGCGGGACGCTACAGCGGCGACCGGCGCGAGCGTGGCGAACTGGTCGCCGTGTTCCGCCGCAGCGACGAGGCGGCCGGCGCCATCGTGGCGATCGACACGACCCAGGCGCGCGCCGTTCCCGGTGTCGTGGCCGTGTGGACCGCCCGCGACCTGCCCGGCACGGGCCTTCCCGGGGTCGGCGCACGCGTCGCCTACCGCAAGGCTGACGGCACCCCGACGCCCGAACTGCTGCGGCCCGTGCTGGCAGCCGACCGGGTCCGCATGGCGGGCGACGCGCTTGCCATCGTCGTCGCCGAAACCGAGGAAGCCGCGCGCGACGGCGCCGAGGCGATCGCAGTCACCATCGAGGCGGCCCCAGCGGTGGGGACCATTGCGGCGGCCTGCGCGGAAGGCGCGCCCGCGGTATGGGAGAACTGCCCCGACAACCGCGCCTACGTCTGGGCGGGCGGCGACGGCGCTGCCGTGGACGAAGCGCTGGAACGTGCGGCCCATGTCGTCGCACTCGACATCACCAACTGCCGCATCACCGCCAACCCGATGGAGCCGCGCTGCTGTCTTGCGGTACCCGAAGCCGGCGGCAAGTTGCGCCTGGTCATGGGCAACCAGGCACCGCACCTGCTGCGCACCCGCATCGCGCCCCTGCTCGCCATGGCCGAGACCGACATCACCATCGTCAGCGAGGACATGGGCGGGGGTTTCGGCATGCGCGTGACACCCTATTCGGAGGAGGTCGCGGTAAGCCGCGCGGCACTGGCCCTGCAGCGCCCGGTGCGCTGGACCGGGACGCGCAGCGAATGCGTCATCACCGATACCGGTGCACGCAGCCACGAGACCTCCGCGTACCTGGCGCTCGACGCCGAAGGCCGCATCACCGGCCTTGCCGTGACGACGCGGGCCGAGATGGGTGCCTATCTCACCGGATTCGGGCCGGGTGTGCCGGTGGAGCTCTATGCGCCGCTGATTCCGGGCGCCTACCGCCTGCCCGCGATCTCGGTCACGGTCGAGGGCGTGCTCACCAACACCGCCCCGACCGCCCCCTATCGCGGCGCCGGCAGGCCGGAGGCGATCTACCTGATCGAACGCCTGATGGATGCCGCGGCGGCACAGACCGGCATCGATCCGGCCGAGCTGCGGCGGCGCAACATGATCCGACCCGCCGAGGTGCCGTTCACCACGGTGACCGGCCTGCCCTATGAAGCGGTCGACTTTCCCGGCCTGCTCGACGACGCGCTCGCCATGGTCGACCGCGAGGCCTTCGAGGTTCGACGCGCAGAAGCAGCAACCCAAGGAAGGCTGCGCGGCATGGGCTTCTCCATGTTCGTCGAGACCTCTGCCATGCCCGGGCCCAGCGTGTTCGAGACGGCGCAGGTCCGGGTCCATCCGACAGGCGACGTCGAACTCGCCGTGGGCACCCACAGCCACGGCCAGGGCCACGCCACGGTGTTTGCCCAGATTCTGGGCCAGCGCCTGGGCCTGGCGACCAGCCGGGTCGAGGTCGTCTATGGCGATACCTCGCGCGCACCCTACGGCCAGGGCACCTATGCCTCGCGGTCGACGGTGCTGGCCGGGCCGGCGATCACCATCGCGGCCGACAAGGTGATCGCCAAGGGCCGGCGCATCGCCGCCCATCTCCTTGAGGCCGCGTTCGACGACGTGGAGTTTGACGAAGGCAGCTTCCGCATCGTCGGCACCGACCGTGCGGTCACCTGGGGTGAGGTCGCGCTGACCGCCTACGTGCCGCACAACTTCCCGCATGAGGAACTCGAGCCGGGCCTTGAGGAACGCGCGTTCTACCATCCCGAGGGCGGCACCTTTCCCAGCGGCTGCCATGTCGCCGAAGTCGAGGTCGATGCCGAGACCGGCGTCTGGCACGTCGTCGATTATGCCGGGGTCGACGACGTCGGAACGGTGATCAATCCCCTGCTGCTCGAAGGCCAGCTTCACGGCGGCATCGCGCAGGGCCTGGGCCAGGCGCGCCTGGAACATGCCGTGTACGACGCTGAATCAGCGCAACCCCTGGCGGGCAGTTTCCTCGACTACGCCATGCCGCGGGCCGACGACATGCCACCGATCCGCCGGATCGACCGCCCGGTGCCCAGCGGCAGCAACGTGCTGGGGGTCAAGGGTGCGGGCGAACTGGGCACGGTAGGGGCAACGCCGACCGTGATCCTGGCTCTGCTCGACGCCCTGCGCCCGTATGGCGTCAACGCCATCGACATGCCGGCCACACCCCAGGCCGTCTGGCGCGCGTTGCAGGCCGCAAGTGAGCGGCGCGACTAGCGCTCGAGGAAGACCCCACATGGCCGGCCTTGCCTGGAACGATCAAAGAGGTTGCCCGTGTCGGCGAAGGCCTGCTGTCGCACGCCCTGCCGGAGCCGGAATGGACGCACCAGGCGCATTTCGCCGCCCTGGTCCACCTCCTGCGCGCACACCGGGAAATCGATCTCGATCGCCAGCTGCCCGGCATCATCTGGCGCTACAACGCTGCGGTGGGCACGCCCAACACCGACAGCCGCGGCTATCACGAGACCATCACGCGGTTCTACCTGTTGGCGGTGCGCGCCTTCCTTGCGCGTCAGGCGGACGATCCCGGTCCGGGCGCCATGACGACCCGCCTGGTCAATGCCTCTTTCGGCCAGACCGGCTTCCCGCTGCGCTACTACTCGCGGGAGGTCCTGCTTTCCGTGCAAGCCCGCAGGGTCTGGGTCGAGCCCGACCTTGCGCCCTTCGATTTCGAACGCTGCACGCTCACAGTCGATCCCGAACGCGACGGGGCGCGCTGGAAGGCCTCGCCATCAAAACCCGAGGGTGGATCTTAAGCCTGTATCGCGTTCAGAGGCCGTGGACCAGGCGCACCGAGGGGCGCTGCGCCACGCTGGCGGCAAGCCGGGCGGCATTGGGAAAGTCTTCGATGCGGGGATGGCCCATCTCGGGCGAGAGCCAGGTCGAGAGCATGTGGAGATGGATGTCGGCCGCCGAAAATCGGTCGCCGACAAACCATGGCCGCTCGCCGATGGCTTGATCGATGAAACCCCAGACTTCCCGGAGGCGTTCGCACGAGCGCTGCTGCACGCTTTCCCGTGCCGCCTCGCCCGCACAGTAGCGCGCCCAGTGATAGGTGAGCTGGTAGGCGATCTGCAGGGTGTTGGAGAGATAAACCATCCACTGCAGGAAGGGGCCGCGCACCGGATCGTCAAAGGCGGGGGCGAGGCCGGCCGCGGGATGGCGGTCGGCAAGGTAGATCGAGATCGCCGACGCCTCGTGCATCGCCATCGCACCGTCGACCAGCACGGGAACCCAGCCGTTGGGATTGTGGGCCAGCAGCTCGACATCGCGCGGCTTGCCCGATCCGATCTCCGTGTGGACCAGCGTGTAGGGCGCGCCAATCTCCTCGAGCACGACACGGGGGCCGCATGCGGCCGAGCCCTCGGCATAGAACAGGCGGTACATGAACCCTCTTTCGACAATGGCCACGGCAGTCAGGGGCCTTGCGTTGGCCTGACAAAGCCGCCCCGGCGCGGGCTTCGTTCGCGCCGCATGGGCAGCACGATCAATCCTACGAAGAGCACGATCAGCACGTAGAGATAGACAAAAAACACGAAGGTCACGGTCGCGACCGTGTGGAAGAGGAATTCCTCGACGCCAGGCCAGACAAAGACGCCGACGATGACGGCCGCCAGGAACAGGCTTGCGACCACGGCAAGCACAGCAAAGACGATCCAGCGCCTGCGGGCCGAGCGTATCGCGTTCGGTCGGACAAGGACCATGAGACCGATGGTCGTTCCTCCCATGAACGCCGCCCACATCAGGCCGATCGGAACGGCGGATTCGATCATGACACAGAGGGTGAACCTGCCCGCGACCGCTGACAAGCGACCGCGATCACACGCTTGCCGCAACCTTGATCGCCGCACGGGATCACTTGACGGGCCCTACTCGCCCTCGGCGACGAAGGAACAGCGTCCGTGCTCCTGCATCGTCCGGCCGAGGCGATACACGGCATCGAGATAGGCCGACGTGCTCAGCGTGATCCCTTCCCTGTCGGTCAGATCGAAGCAGCGGGCCGCGACCCGGTGGCTTCCATTCCCTTCAACCCTCAGGGAGTCGCATTGCCGTCGGGCAGCCGGCCGGTTCAATGCCGCCCGCCGCGACTACGCAGGACTGGCAGCAGGAAGATGACCAGCAGGAGGCCGAGGACAAGCAGGGCAAAGACGACGGCAACGACCAGGAAAGGCCGGTTCTCCCCGGCCCCGATGCCCACCACCTCCGGCCAGACGAAGTTCACCATCAGGGCGACGGCCAGGAAGACCAGCGCAATGCTCTTGACGCCCAGGAAGGCAAAGAGCCGGGGGCCTGGTGCCGGCGCCACGCTCCGCAGCACCACCGCCGTCGCCCCTCCGCAGACGATCACCATGGCTGCCGACCAGACGACGGCCAGCATCATCGGCGAGAGGCCTGCCCTCGGGGCTACTTCGCGCGGGCGTCGAGGAACTGGTACCAGCGCTGCACGATCGGCAGGAACCAGGGATTGCCGTCGTAGAACGGGATCGTGGTGAACTCCATGTCGTCGAAGGCCGTCTTGCCCTCGGCCTTGCCGAGGATCTTCATCGCCGTCTTGTAGCCGAAGTAGGTCTGCTTCACGACGCCCGAGCCGTTGCAGGCCAGGGCATAGTGGATGCCGTCGCGCACGCCGATATGGGGCAGCTTGTCGAAGGCAAAGGCGACGTTGCCGGTCCAGCTGTGCGTCACCTTGACGTCCTTGAGCTCGGGGAAGATGCCGCACATGAACTTGTGCAGTATCTCGCCGCTTTCCTTCGTCTCGATGTCGCGGGTCTTGGCGCGGCCGCCGAAGATGACGCGCTTGCGGTCCGGCGACGGCCGATAATAGTAGAGGATGTGCTTGGTGTCGGCGATCATCCGGTGGTGCGGGAAGAGTTCGGTGATGCGTTCCTCGCCGATCTCCTCGGTGGCGATGATGTAACTGCCGACCGGCACGAGGCGCCGGCGCAGGTCCTGCGCGGCGGGCGGAGTGTAGCCGTTGGTCATGACGCAGACGTTGTCGGCGAGCACCTTGCCGCGGCTGGTCGTGACCTCGAAACCCTTGCCCGAACGGGCAATCGCGGTGACCGGGGTGTGCGCGGCGATCTTGATGCCGGCCTGCCGGACCCGGTCGAGCACCTGCTGGTGGTAGATCGCCGGGTGCAGGCCGCCGCCGGCCAGGGTCGCCTTGCCGCCGTGATAGGCGTCGGTCTTGACCTCGCTGTGCTGTTCGGCACGCGGGATCATGTAGCCGGTTTCGAGACCTGCCTCCTTCTTGACCAGTTCGATGCCGCGGGCCATGGCCTCATAGTCCGACGGCGCATGCGCGCCGATGAAACGGCCGACCTTCTGGTAGTGGCACTGGATCTGCTCGCCGGCCAGGAAATCCTCGAAGAACTCGAGGCTGCGCTCGCTCTCGGTCACCATGTCGACCGCACGCTGCTGGCCGTACTTGGCCTTGAGGTCGCTGTAGCCGAGCTTCAGGCCCGAACCGGCCATGCCGCCACTGCGGGAGGAAGCGCCATGGCCCGGTTCCCTGGCCTCCAGCACCACGACATCGCGCCCGGCGCGCGTCAGGTGCAGGGCGGCCGACATACCGGCGTAACCCGAACCGACGATGGCGACATCGACCTTTCGGGGAAGTTCGATCTGGGGCCAGTCGGGACGCGGCGCCAGCTCCCACCAATAGGGAGTCGCCTTCCATCCGTCGGCGAAGATCGAATCGGCCATGTCCTGCTCCATTGTTCCGGTTGCGTCGCAGCTTGGAACAAGGCCATGGCCTCGGCAAGGGAGAGCGCGCGAGAATCGGTCCGCACGCGACCCATGGGGCCGCGCAGGCGACGAAATCTGACCGTTTCGCCCCCAAGGCGCATGCCATAAGCGGACGCATACAGGCCCTTTCGGGAGCACGATCATGACCGACGATGTTGAGCAGGCTGGACGCGGAGCGCGCCGCGGACGTGGCGAACGCGGCGGCAGCGGCGCACGCCGCGCAACGCGCACGACACGCTTCTCGACCGTGCCCCTGCCCTATATCCAGCGCCGCATCGGCACCTTCGACGTGCTTTCGGAAGAAGGCCTCGAGATCATCGAGAACAACGCCGAAACGATCATGGAAGAGGTCGGCATCGCCATCAAGGACGACCCCGAGGTCGTGGCGATGTGGAAGGAAGCCGGCGCCGAGGTCGGCGACGACGGCGAGCGCCTGCGCGTGCCGCGCGGCCTGGCCCGCGAGCTGCTCAAGACCGCGCCCAGTTCCTTCACCCAGCATGCCCGCAACCCGGAGCGCAACGTCAAGATCGGCGACGGCAGCACGGTGTTTGCCCCGGTCTACGGCCCGCCCTTCATCCGCAACCTGGACGAAGGACGGCGCTACGCCACGATCGAGGACTTCCGCAACTTCGTGAAGCTGGCCTACCTGACGCCCGCGATGCACCACTCGGGCGGCACGGTGTGCGAACCGGTCGACATCCCCGTCTCCAAGCGCCACCTCGACATGGTCTATTCGCACATCCGCTACAGCGACAAGCCGTTCATGGGCTCTGTCACGGCACCCGAGCGCGCCGAGGACACCATCGCCATGGCCAAGCTGGTGCTGGGCGACGACTTCGTCGAGAACAACTGCTGCATCATCAACCTGATCAACGCCAACTCGCCCATGACCTTCGACGGGACCATGCTGGGTGCACTGAAGGTCTACGCCCGCCACAACCAGGCCTGCGTCGTCTCGCCCTTCATCCTCTCGGGCGCGATGAGCCCGGTGACGGTCGCCGGCACGGTGGCGCAGCTCTTCGCCGAGGCCCTGGTCGGCATGGCCACGACCCAGCTCGTGCGCAAAGGCGCACCGGTGGTCTTCGGCACCTTCGGCAGCTCGATCTCGATGCAGTCGGGCGCCCCGACCTTCGGCACTCCCGAGCCCACCCTGGTCCTGCTCGCCTCGGCCCAGCTCGCGCGCCGCATCGGCGTGCCCTTCCGTTCGGGCGGCTCTCTCTGCGGCTCCAAGATCGCCGATGCCCAGGCGGCCTACGAAAGCGCCAACACCTTGCTGCCGACCCTTCTGGGCGGCGTCAACTTCGTGCTCCATGCCGCAGGCTGGCTCGAGGGCGGCCTGGCTTCGGGCTACGAGAAGTTCGTGATGGACGCCGACCAGATCGGCATGATGCAGGTGCTGGCGGGCGGCGTGGACCTCAGCGAGAACGGCCAGGCGATGGACGCCATCCGCGAAGTCGGTCCGGGCAGCCACTTCCTGGGCTGCGCGCATACCCAGGCCAACTTCGAGAACGCCTTCTACCGTTCGACCATCGCCGACAACAACAGCTTCGAGCAGTGGGAGGCCGAAGGCAGCGACGACGCCCAGGTCCGCGCCAACAAGCTGTGGAAGGCGATGCTGGCCGATTACGAGGCGCCCGCGATCGATCCCGGCGTGGACGAGGCGCTGGGCGCCTTCATCACCCAGCGCAAGGAAGCCCTGCCCGACAGCTTCGCGTAAGGGCTATCACAGGGGATCTCCGGGCCTGCGGGTTTTGATGCCACAGAAGGTGTAATCTCGGTTCTTGGTTCATCAACTGGGGTACCCCTAACCATGGAGCTCAACGACCTTCTGTCCGAGGCTTCGGTGGACCTGACGCGGACACTCGTGTTGCGGCACCGGCCAACCGAGCCCTAGTTCTTCAAGGCCCTGCCGCTTCTTGCGGGAGAGCGGCTCGATCTTTTCAATGCGTATCAATGCTACCAAGGCGGGCCTCTGGAGAAGTCGATCGACCAGCTTAGAGGTGGCCTGATTGCTTCCTTCATCGCCTACGGTGCAGGCAAGGCAGTTTACGTAGGAACGTTCACGATCAATGGCTCGACTCCCGTGACGCGAGACGAGTTTTGGTCACGTCCGGCAAACAAGGAAATCCAGAAGCTCGGATCTGCGGGTTTCAACGATCGCATCAAGCGGGAACGTATCCTGGAGTTCGATCTCGGTTTGACCGACTTCATGTCGAATTGGAGAGGCAAGCTCGTGGTGGGATGGCCTCCACCCGAACGCAGCTGGTATCGACGCGCCCACAAGAATGTGATGCCTGTCCTGGCCATTCGCGAAGAAAGCGCCTTCGCGCCCGATCTGCCCGCATGGGAACAAATCGACTTTTCCTGGCCGGAGCTTGGCATCTTGCCGCGGAGCCTGCGCGCGGCGCTGGCACAGTGGCGTGGCATTTACCTGATCTGGGATTCGTCCGACGGGATGGCATATGTCGGCTCAGCCTATGGCGTGGACAACATCCTTGGACGATGGACGGGATATGCAGCCACTGGCCATGGCGGCAACAAGCTGCTCAAGCAACGGGATCCGTCGAGTTTTCGATTCTCGATCCTGCAGCGTGTCTCACCCGACCTCGACGATGCCGAAGTGATTGCGCTCGAAAACTCATGGAAGGCGCGCCTCCATACCAGGGCGCCTCACGGACTCAACGAGAACTGAGGCCGGAGGCAACGCTCAGCCCCGATTGAAGCCGGTCGCCACCTTTGCTCTCACCCGTTCGCCGTACATCTGGATGTTGAGGTCGTCGCGCTCGCGCTTGTCGGGGATGCGGTCGTAGGCCAGCACGGCAGTCAGGCGCGGCACACTGCCCTCGACGGGAAGGACGCGGTGGACGCTGTGGTGACCTCGCATGATGGTCAGGGTTCCGGCCCGGGCACTGCGGCGGTGCAGGCGCTCGTAGGTTCCCTCAAAGGCGCAGGCGACACCGTCGTAGTTGGGATCGTCGTCGCTGCGCACGAGGCTGGCGCACTCCAGGTCGCCGCCGCCCTCCGGCGTCGTCAGGTAGAGCAGCACCACGAAATCCATGTCGTCGAAATGCCAGGCCTGCTCGTCGCCGGGATTGAGCACGTTGATGTTGAGCGCCTGGAAGCGGTCGGCGTGGCGGTAGAGCGGGCGCACCTGCAGGGCCTCGGCAACGAAGGCCGTCAGCCCGTCCCACTGATAGAGTTGCCGCAGCCAGTGGTCATCGGGAATGAGATCGTCGGCGACCACACCCCACCAGGTGCGGAAGAACTGCCGCCTGGGGTGCCCTTCGGGGAAGGAGGTGTCCTCCTGGTCCGGTGTGTCGAGATAGGCGCTGCGCACCACCTCGCGGCGGGCCGTACGATCATGAAGTGCCATGGCCTCCTGCCAGAAGCGGGCGACGGCCCCGGGCGTCAGGAAGTCGTGGAGCACCGCGAAGGCCTGGCTGTCGAGTTCGGCACGGCAGCGCGCGATCAGTGCCCGTGTGCGCGGGTCAGTCAGATCGTGGACGGGATACCGCTCCAGATCGATCCATGCGGCGGGTGTGGCAGGTTCAGCCATGGCTGTTCAGGAAGGCTCCCACAGCATTGAGGGATTCCAGTCCTTCGGGCACGACATGGAGCCAGTATTCCGTGGTGTGGACGAGGCCCGGTAGGGTCCTGAAATGGGCGTCGACTCCGGCGTCACGTGCCGCCTCGACCAGGCGCAGGCCGTCGTCGTGCAGGATCTCGCGCTCGCCCGCATGGACTAGGAAGGGCGGCAGACCCGTGAAATCGCCGTAGACCGGGGAGACATAGGGGTGGTTCCAGGGCGTGCCGTCCTGGATGTAAAGCGCGCGGATGAAGGTGATGCCGTCGGGCGAGAGCATGGGGTCGAGATGGGCGCGCTCGGTGCGCGACGGACTGCGGCCCTCGAAGTCGGTGGCCGGCGCAAAGGCCGCGGCGGCGGCTGGCAGGGGCCTGCCCTCGTCGCGCAGGCGCAGCATCAGGGCAAAGGTGAGATTGCCGCCCGCGGAATCGCCGGCAAGCATGGCGACACGCGGCGCACCAGCACCCTCCGATCCGTTCTCCAGAAGCCAAATCCAGGCCTTCAGGCAATCGTCGAGGCCCGCCGGAAAGGGATGTTCGGGTGCCAGGCGGTAGTCGACCGCAAGCACGGCCATGCCCGTGGCGCGCGACAGAGCCTCGACCTGATGGCGGTAGCCGTCGAGGGTGCCCGCCACCCAGCCCCCGCCATGGATCCAGAGCAGGCGACGTCCGGGATCGGCGCCCGGCACCACGACCCATTCGCACGGCACGCCATCGACCGAGACGGCTGCGACGCTGGTGTCCGGTGCGATCGACGGTGCGATGCCGTCGAGTACCAGGCAGGCGTCGGTTTCGGTCCGGTAGGCCGCGATCATGGCGGCGGTATCGCCATCCTGCCGGGCAGGCGGATGGTCCCGGGCCTCCTCCAGGCGGCGGATCAGCGAGAGGAGTTGTGGTGACGGCATGTAGCCTCCGTGGTCAGCATCAGTCGAGAAGCCCCAGGGCAACCAGGTCGGCGCGTAGTGCGCAGGGTTCGGCAAAGTGATGCGTGTGAAAGCCCAATGCGGAGGCACTTTCGATGTTGGGCGCATGATCGTCGATGAAGACGGTGCGAGACGGCTCCAGTGCGAACCGCTGCGCCAGCAGGCAGAAGATCGCCGGGTCGGGCTTGCGCAGGCCTTCGCGGCCGGAGATCAGCATGCCGTCGAAGCGCTCCAGAAACGCAAAGCGGCGCTCGCCGTGGTGAAAGGTCTCTGCCGACCAGTTCGTCAATGCATAGAGGGGCGCACCGCCTGCATGAAGCTCTTCCAGGACGGCCACGGTACCGTGGATGGCATCCTTCATCATCGCATCGAAGCGGTCGTAGTAGGCATCGATCAGGTCGCGCTTGTCGGGATGGCGCGCGATCGCCTCGGCATTGGCCTCGGCGATCGTGCGGCCGGCATCCTGCTGCACGTTCCAGTCGGGGCCGCAGACCTCGGTCAGGAAGTGCTCGCGCTCTGCCGCGTCGGCGATGAGCTCGTCGTAGAGGTGTCGGGGATTCCAGTCGATCAGCACGCCGCCCAGGTCGAAGACGACATGGGTCGGGGCAGGTTTCACGCGCCGTCATCCGTCTTGGGGCGGGCCGGGCGGCGCCAGGATCCAGTCTGCGCCTCCGCAGCGATGGCCACGCCATAGGGCGCGCCGGAGGTCTCGAACCAATGGAAGAGATAGTCGGACTGGCTGCGCTCGACAAAGACGTCATAGACCGGCGCATCGTCGACCTGGTGCAGGATCACCGTCGAGCGCACGATGAAGCTCTGGGCGCAGCAGCCGGCGCCGAAGACGCGAGGGTGCAGGTCGAGCGGACAGCCCATGGACAACACATCGCGCGCCATGGGACCCGCCACGCGGATGGTGGTGCGTCCTTCGGTGACGTCGACGATGCCGACGCTGGTTCCCGCAAGGCCTTCCTCCAGGGCGTCCGTGATCGCCCTCTCGGCACCGACCGGGCCGACCAGAAGCCATTCCTG
>JAQCLG010000176.1 GCA_027592745.1 Pseudomonadota bacterium
GCGCCCATGCGCCGCGGGTCGTCTTTATTCTCTGCGCCAAGGAGACGGCAGCAACGTGCCGCGCGGTCGGCACCGCGGCCGGATGCCGCCACGACAATACCCAAGCCAAACTCGAATACGACGCGCAGCGGAATTTGCTCTATCTTGTTGATCTCCATCTTGTTGATGCAGAGCGGATTCACACGATCGGTCTGGCGGCCAGACCAGCGATCGGACAGGGAGGCCGTCATGGCAGCACGCCAGAAGCCGGGCCTGCGCAAGACCAATGTCGGCGTGCGCAAACCCGGCAAACATCGTCGGGACGCGCTCCTGCGCGCCGCCTACGACCTGTTGTGCGAGCATCCGCTGGAAGAGATCACCTTCCTCGACATCGCCGGCAAGGCGGAGATACCCGAGGGTTCGGCCTACCATTTCTTCGCCAACCGCTACGACGTGTTCATGGCGCTGTCGGACAAGCTGGATCAGCGCTTTGTCGCGCTGGTGACGCGCCCGGTGCCGGCCCGGGCCCGCACGACCTGGCAGGATCTGGTGCGCCACCAGCTCACCCGGGTTGCGCGGCTCTACAACGACACGCCGCCGGCCCGCAAACTGCTGATCGGCGGCACGACGCCCCCGGTCTTCCAGCAGCAGGAGCGCATCCGCGAGCGCCTCGCCGGCCAGGTCAGCTACGAGGTTTACGCCACCTACTTCGAGCTGCCCGAGATCCCGCACCCCCGGGACGTCTTCTTCTATTACATCGAACTGACGCACGTCCTGTTCTCGCTCTCGGTCATCGAACACGACCGGATCGTCAAGCCCATGCTGGATGAGGCGATCCGGGTGGGCATCGCCTATCTGGGCCTCTATCTGCCCGACACCCTGCCGCCGAGATCGGTCGGCGGACAAAGCTGACGGGTCATCGGCTGCCGGCGTTCATGAGGGTGCTGCGACCGTCGGATCGTGAAAGGCGTGCTTGAGGGCGCCGTAGAACTCCGCCACGCCGGGATGGCCTGGACGCTCCGGCAGGACTTCGAACTGCAGCCGGTAGAGCAAGCGACGGCCGATGTCGCCCGGGTCCTCGGCAAAGGCCGTGCGGCCATGGAGCATGGCCTTGTTGTCGAGCAGCAGCATGTCGCCGGCCTGCAGTTTGAAATACAGCGCCATGCCGTCGCGCCCGGCGATCTCGTGGATCATGCGGCAACCCTCTTCGAGCGCCCGGGGGTAGGGCAAACCCAGCTCCCTGGCAGCGGCCGTCATGTAGCCCTCGTCGAGCACGCAGACGATGCGCCCCTCGCTCCAGGAAAAGACCGGGACGTCGAAGTCGCTCACCTTCTCACCGGGCGCAGGGGGCTCGTCGAACCAGTGTACGCGGTAGCCCTGGTAGAGGGCGGGCAGGAGATCGGGACGTTCGGCCGCCAGGACGTTGTGGATGGTGGCCGCGCTGACGGCGCAGGATTCGCCACCCTCGCCGGCCGGGCGGACGCAGGCCATGGCCAGGCCGTCGAGATAATCGGTGTGAAAGGGCGAGCTGTTGGAGCTGCGGTAGCCGCGCCAGGCCTGCTGCAGGGTGGGATCGACCTGGACGCGGCCCAGCCTGTCGCCCTGCGCGCTCTGGCTGGCGCGCCACCCGAAGTGGCTGCCCACGGCCCATGTGACGACCGCCGCCTCGTCCTCCTCAAGCTCGTCCATGGGCAGGCCGCGCAGCAGGACGATGCCGCGCCCCTGGTAAACCTCGCGGCGAACCTCGGCGAGCATCGCGGCAAGTTCGGGCAGGGCCTCTTCCTGCCGCGTCACGTCGGGCCATCGGCGACCTTCCGCGCAGACCTTCCGGCCCAGCGCCACCAGGCTGTGGCGCTGCGCCGGTGTCAGCACGGCGGCGATGTCGTCAAGCGAACCGAAGTCATCGGCGCGCCAGGCAACGGGATGCGCGATGGGTTCCATCACGATGTCGGGCATGGCCAATCTCCGGTCTTCGATGTGTGGCAGCCGCAATCGGCGGCTGCATCGTCTCGGTTCACAGGCAGTCGGCCCGCGCCACCCTGGCGGCGCGGGCCGTCACGCGGTCGCGTCAGGCCTGGTCGTCGAGCCAGGCTTCCTCGAAGATCCAGCCGTCGCCGAGCTCCAGCACAGGGCTGCCATGATAGTTCTTCACACGGGTGCTCGCCGCCTCCAGGTAGTTGGAGAAGAACGGAATGAAGTCGCCGCCGTCGTCGTGCAGCAGGGTGCACGCCTCGCAGTAGATTTCCTTGCGCCGGGCCGGGTCGGTTTCCTTGCGGCCCATGATCAGGAGCTCGTCGAAACGCTCGTTGCACCAGGCTGTCTCGTTCCAGGTGGCGTCGCACTGGTGCGCGATCGTCAGGACCAGGTCCGCGGTCGGGCGTGAACTCCAGCCGTCGGCGCACCAGGGCACCTTCATCCAGACATCGCTCCAGTAACCGTCATCGGGCACGCGGTTGAGCTCGATGTTGATGCCGCACGCCCTGGCATGCTCCTGCAGCACGACAGAGAGGTCGACCGCGGAGCTGTTGGCCGCGTTGGAAACCACCAGGGTCGCCGAACTCAGCCCGGTCTTCTTCCAGTAGAACGCCGCCTTGTCGGGGTCGTACGCGGTCTGCGGGATCTCGTGGCAGTAGTCGGGCGAAGCCGGATTGACCGGGAAGTCGTTGCCCACGACGGCGTAACCCATACGCACGTTGTCGACGAGGTACTGGCGGTCCACCGCGTGTTTCATCGCCTTGCGGAAATTGATGTCGTTGGTCGGTGCGCGATCGCACATCATGGCCCAGTTGAACCAGGCACCCGACGGCGTCGAGTAGATGGCGAGCCCGGTGTCCTGCTTGAGCAGGTCGGCCGTGCGCGGGTCGATCGCATTGACGATGTCGATCTCGCCCGAGCGCAGGGCATTGGTCCGCGCCGCGCTGTCGGCGATGCCCTGGGTCTCGACGACCGCGAAATGGGCTGCGTCCGACTTCCAGTAATTCCCGAATCGCTCCGCCACCGACATCAGGCCGGGGGTGAACTCGGTGAGGCGGTAGGGGCCCGTGCCGGTGACCGGATCCGCCTCCGTCCAACCCTCCGGGACGATGTCCAGGTGATAGTCGTAGCCGAGCAGCACGGGGAAATCGGCATTGCCGGAGTTCAGCGTGAACCTGATGACGTTGGGTCCGTCGGTCGCGACGTCGGTGACTGCCGACAGGTACGGCTTGGACGGCGATTCGGAGTCCTCCTTCATGTGCATCTCGAAGGAGTAGAGCACGTCCTGGGCCGTCATCGTCTTGCCGTTGTGGAACTCGACGCCTTCGCGCAGCTTGAACGTCCACTCCTGCGCGTCGTTGGCCGACTCCCACTCGACCGCAAGATTGGGCACCACGTTGATGCTGCGGTCGAGCGCCGTTAGCCTGTTGTAGACCTGGAACGAGCGGGCGATATCCGTGCCGCTGGTCATCCGTGTCGGGTGAAGGTCTCGTCGGGACCCGAGTACTCCGTGCCGACCCTCAGGGTGCCGCCATTGACCGGTTCCTCGGCGACGCCGGCGCTGGACAACATCGTGGTCGCCGCAGCGACCCCGACCCCCAGCGCGCCGGCCCTGCCGACGAACTCCCGCCGGCTCATGCGCCCGGACTTCACCTGTCCGATCATCCACTGGAACTGCCTCTCGTTCATCTCGTTGACCTCCTCGTCAGCGATGGTGACAGCCCGGAATGTGCAGGGCTGATGGAACGTCAGCCGGCCGGAAGCGCCACGCCGGCTTGCGGCCAGGGCGGCAGGGACTCCGGATCGTCTCGGTAGGCGTGCTTGAGGCCGCCGTAGTAGCAGGCGACGCCGGGATTCATGGGGCGCTCGGGCTGGAGCTCGAACTGCAGGCGGTAGAGCAGGCGGCGGCCGATATCGCCCGGCTCCCCGGCAAACGCCGTCCGGCCATGCAGCACGGCCTTGTTGTCGACCACCAGCATGTCGCCGGCCGCCAGCTTGAACTTCAGGGCCATGCCCTCGCGCTCGGCGATCTCGTGGATCAGGGCGCAGGCTTCCGCGAAACCATCCGGCAGGGGCACGCCCATCGCCTCGGCGGCCGCCTTCTGGTAGCTGGGCAGCATGACGCAGACGATGCGCCCCTCGCTCCAGGAGAAGACGGGGACGTCGCGTTCGGTCACCGTTTCGCCCGGCGCCGGCGGCTCGCCGAACCACGCCATGCGGAAGCCGGCGTAGAGCGCGGGCAGCAGATCGGGGCGCTCGGCGGCCAGGACGTTGTGGATGGCTCCAGCGCTGACGGCGCAGGACTCACCGCCCTCGCCCGCCGGGCGGACACAGGCCAGCGCCAGGCCATCGAGATGATCGGTGTGGAAACGCGAGCGGTTCGAACTGCGGTAACCGCGCCAGGCCTGCTGCAGGTTCGGGTCGACCTCGACACGGCCCAGCTTGTCGCCAAGCGCGCTCTGGGTGGCCCGCCGCCCGAAGTGGCTGCCCACCGCCCAGGCCGCGATGGCCGCTTCGGCCTCGTCCAGCTCCGCCATCGGCAGGCCACGCAGCAGGACCAGGCCCCGTCCCTGGTAAACCTCGCGCCGTACCTCGAAAAGGGTATCGGCAAGCCTCGGAAGGGCTTCTTCCTGCGCGGTCAGGTCGCACCAACCGCGGCCTGCACGACGTACCCCGCGGGCAACGTCGGCCAGGCTGTCTCGCTGCTCCTCCGTCAGCGCGACGGCAACCGCATCCAGCGTGTCAAAGTCATCCGCACGCCAGGCAAAGCGATCCTCGATCGGTGTCGTCACGATACCCGGCACAAAAGCCTCCGAACGTTCGACGACGGCAACTGCAGCCGCCGAAGAACTATCACCTTGCTCCAATACTCGAGTCAACTCGAATACGAGAGCATCCGATGCCGGTCGCAGTCCGGAACGATCACGACAGCGACGATGCGAACGATTCGCAACAACGGGCCGCGGCCATGGCAGCCCGCGCTTCAGCGCGCCTCACCGAGTGGGACGCTGGCCGCACAACGCCGGAGCATGGAACATGGCCTTGAGCGGCACGCTGAACCAGGACGTCGAGGGGCTCAACGCACCGATCGACGTCAAGGACCAGCTGCGCGAGATCGGCGTCGTCGTCTGCACCGACGTCACCGACATCCTGAACCTGCTGCAGGTGCACTGACGGGGCGACGCGCCGCACACGTCGCACCGGCATTGTGCCGGCTCAATCCGGCGCCGGCGCGGCCTGTGCGGCCAGGCCGCGGAACAGGGCGATCAGGGCCTGCTCGTGACCCTGGCGGCGGATCTTGTCGTAGCAGTGGGGCTTGTGGCCGGACCAGACGAAGCTGCCCTGGAGATGGCCGGCCTCGTCCTCCCCCTCGACGGCGAAGGTGAACATGTCCTGCAGGGCGATGACGCCGTCGGCGTAACCCAGCACCTCCTGGACCGCGGTCAGCCGGCGCGAGCCGTCGTGCAGGCGCTCGACCTGGACGATGAGGTCCAGGGCCGAACCGATCTGTGCCAGGACGTTGGAGCTGGGCAGGCCGAAGCCGGCCATGGCGACCATGTCCTCCAGCCGGTGCAGGCAGTCGCGCGGCGTGTTGGCATGGATCGTCGACATCGACCCGGCATGGCCCGTGTTCATGGCCTGGAGCATGTCGAAGGCTTCCGAGCCGCGCACCTCGCCGACGATGATGCGGTCGGGGCGCATGCGCAGGGTGTTCTTCATGAGGTCGCGCTGGGTGATCTCGCCGCGGCCCTCGATGTTGGCCGGGCGGGTTTCCAGGCGCCCGACACGGATCTGCTGGAGCTGCAGTTCGGCGGTGTCCTCGATCGTCACGATACGGTCGTTCTCGCGGATCGAGAACGACAGCGCGTTGAGCAGGGTCGTCTTGCCCGAACCGGTGCCGCCCGAGATCAGGATGTTGCAGCGGCCCTTGACCGCAAGCTCCAGGAACCGGGCGATCGGCGCCGACATGGCGCCGAAGCCGACCAGGTCGTCGAGGTTGAGCCGGTCCTTGCGGAAACGGCGGATGGTGAGCAGCGGCGCATCGACGGCCAGCGGCGGGATGATGATGTTGACCCGGCTGCCGTCCTCCAGGCGGGCATCGCAGATCGGGCTGGATTCATCGATCCGGCGGTTCACGCCGCCCGCGATGCGCACGCAGATGTTGACGAGCTGCGCGTTGTCGCGGAAGCGCACGGCGGTGCGCTCGATGCGTCCCCTGCGCTCGATGAAGACGTTGGTGTGGCCGTTGACCATGATGTCGGTGATCTCGGGATCGTCCATCAGCGGCTCGATCGGCCCCAGGCCGAACATGTCGTTGAGGATGTCCTGGGTGATCCTCTCCTGCTCGGGCGCCGAGACCACGATGTGACGGCCCTGCACGATCTCGCCGATCAGGCCGACGATCTCGTCGCGCGCCTGCTCGCGGGTGAGCTTGTTGATGGTGGCGACGTCGATCGCCTCGAGGATCAGGGCGAAGACGCGAATCTTGATGCGCCCCAGGGGATCCTCGTGGCCGTTGTCGGGGGCCAGGGGCGCCTTGCGGTCCTCGCCGGACACACCTGCGGCGACACTCTCGTGGTGGCGAGGTGCCCCGATCTCCCGCCGGCGGCCGAAGGTCGCCGGACCATGGTTGCTGTCGCTCAACATCACACGCTCTCGTTGCACTCTATCCCTCGGGCGCCCCGCTCCAAATGCCGATCCCGGCGGCAGCCGGCGCGGCTTCACCGGGGCGCGGCAATGTGGGACCCTGACCGCGAACTGCAGGAGAGACAGCGATGGCGCTGAGCGACAAGCAGGGCGGCGTGCTGCGCGGCATGGCGCTCGCCGTGGCGATCGTCGGCCTCGTCCTGGCGCTGGCGATCGTGCTGCGCCCGCCCGGCCTGCTGCCCGTCGGCTCCAGCCTGGCCGGCCAGCTCGCCTGGGCCGCGGCCTGGCTGATCCTGCCGGCGCTGAGCCTGCTGGCCGCCGTGGGCTGGCTCGCCGGCCACCGCTTTCGCACGCCGCAGGACATC
>JAQCLG010000177.1 GCA_027592745.1 Pseudomonadota bacterium
GGCAAACGGCGCGTTGAGCTTGATGACGCCCGAAAGGGTATCGGTGACCTCGATGCTTTCGAGGGAGGCCGCCTTGTCCTTCCACTCGGAATCGCGGATGCGCTCCAGCGAGAACTTGACGTCCTCGGCGGTCACGTCGCCCAGGGCCTCGCCCGTGGCGGAATCGCGCCACATCAGGCCGGGCTTGAGGGAGAAGGTGATGGTCTGCGGATCGGTCTGCTCGAGCGAGTCGACGAAGTCCGAGGGAACCCAGCTCCAGGTGTCGCCGGCACCGTAGCTTGCCAGGCGCGGCATGCAGGCGAACTGCCAGATCATCTCGAAGCCGCCGACCATGTAGCCGGGATCGACGGTGTTGATGTCACGTCCGCTGCGGATGGTGAGCGGACGATCGGACATCTCGGCGCCGGCCGTCCCGATCAGCTGGTCGACGAAGGCCGATGCCGAAGCAGCGACCGCCATGCCCTGAAGTACGGTGCGCCGCTTGAATTGAAAGTCTGTCATGTGAAGTGCCTCCCCTGGCATTGTTCTCTCAGGCGTCAACTTTCGAGCCCGTCTGGGCGGGCGTCAAGGATTCAACATCAATCCGTCGCGAAGTTCCGCGCGAGTATTTCGCCACGCATGCGACCTGCGCGGGTGCTTCATGTCCCGTTGCGCGGGATGCGCTCGGTCCAGCTGCGGTTCCAGACGCGCACGCCGGCGCTGCACGCCTCGGCCTCGGTGGTCAGCAGGAAGTCGTGCGCGGTAGCGGTGAGCGCAAAGTGGGTGTCGATGGTGACATCCCATTCCGGCCCGCGCCGCAGCGCCATGTGGTAGGTCACCTCGGCGCGCGCCGAGAGCGGTGTGCCCTCGACGATGCGGTAGCTCTCGATGCCGCGACCGGCCAGTTCCGTGCCGGTCGCCTGGATGGTGTAATGGCCGCGATCCTTCAGCATGCGGATCGTGTGTTCACCTGCAACGTGGTCAATGCTGGAGGTACGCGAGCGCCGCGGTGCGCCTTTCACCGCAAGCTCGAGCGGCGCGGCATGTTCGCCCTGGCCCAGCGCGGGCAGCCTGGCGTCCTCGGCGCGCCGCCCGCGCACCGGCAGGTCGAGCGTGCTGGCGCCGGTGAACAGGGTGAGGCCGACAACCTCCGGCGAGGGCACCAGCAGGGGCCATGCGGCGGTCTGCACCGTGGCGCGGATACGGTTGCCGCGGGGGAAGGCATGCGCGATGTCGTTCATCTGGACCCGCACCCGGTAGCGCCTGCCCGGTTCCAGCGGCTCGGGCGCCTCGTGGCCGTTGCGGTGCGTCAGGTTGAGCACGCCGTAGGTCACCCGGGTCGAGGCGCCGTCCGCGGCGACGTCACAGAGGCGCACGTAGAGCTGGGCGAGCGGCTTGTCGCTGGCGATGTCGAGTTCCAGGACCGGCGCACCCAGGATCTCGGTGCGTCGCGACAGGGGCGGGGTGTCGAAACACAGGCTCATGCCGTCCTCGGCCCGCTGGTCGTCGGGCATCTCGGCCTCGTAGCCATAAGGGCACCAGTCGCCGTGACTGCCGCCGGCGATCACGGGAGAGCGATGCAGGAGCGCGGTTTCCCTGCGCGCCTTGCCGCCCAGACCGTCGCTGTTGAGATGGAAGCGGCGCGCCGTGACATTGGCCGACGGCCAGCTGTCCTCGGCGACCCAGCGACCCGGCCGATGGGCGTAGGAGGTCGCCGGCGGCACGCTGTCCTGCATCCAGACGCGATAGCGGGGCTCCTTCATCATGCCGGTGTCGATGCCCTTGAGCCAGTGATCCCACCAGCGGCATAGGTCCTTCAGGCCGTTGATCGCCGGGCCGGGAAGCGCGCGCCAGGGATAGGCGTGGGTCCACGGCCCGACCAGCGCGCGGCAGGGCGCCCTGAGGCCGGCGACGAGGCGGGGAACGGTGTTGGTATAACCATCGGCCCAGCCGCCCACGGCATAGACCGCGGCCTCGATCGCAGCGTAGTCCTCGCAGACCGAGCCGTGTTTCCACTGGCCGTCGCGGGTCTGGTGTTTCATCCAGTCGGCGACCAGGTTGGGCGCCTTGTCGAGCCGTTCCATCCACATCGCGAACCAGCCATCCCCGACAACTGCCGGGTCGGGCGGGCGCATGCCCATGGTGGTCGCCGTGGCGCCCCAGTTCAGGTTGTTGTTGAGCAGGACGCCGCCCATGTAATGGACGTCGTCGGCATAACGGTCGTCGGTCGAGCAGACCGAATAGACCGCCTTGAGCGAGGGCGGGCGCAGGGCGGCGACCTGCAGGCAATTGAAGCCGCCCCAGGAGATGCCCATCATGCCGGTGGTGCCGCTGCACCACGGCTGGGCCGCCAGCCAGGCGAGCACGTGGAAACCGTCGTCAAGCTCCTGCCTGGAGTATTCGTCCTCGAACAGGCCTTCCGAATCGCCGGTGCCGCGCAGGTCGCAACGCACCGCGGCGTAACCATGGCCGGCCATGTAGGGATGGTGCAGGGCATCGCCTGCGGCGGTGAAGTCGCGCCGGCGGTAGGGGATGAACTCCAGTACCGCGGGCACGGGATCGTGCTCGGCGTCCTCGGGCAGCCAGATCGTGGCCGCCAGCCTGACGCCATCGGGCATGGGGATCCACGCCGTCTCGATCTTTCTCACCTTGCGCGGAAAACGCGACACGATCCGGGTCATGGCCAATCCCTGGCTTGAGCTGTTCGGTGCGGCGCCGGCACGAGAGGGCATACTGGCGCCGCGAAAGTCTAGGCACGGGGGGTGGGCCCGCGTCACGCGAAATGTCCGGCGAACTGACAAGTCGGCACGGAACGAGGGCTCGCCTCGCGGGTTGATCGGACAGACGCGGCCCCATGGGCCGCAGAAAGCGGGGAACAGGCGTGGCCGACAAGAGCATCGCGGTGTTCGTCAATCACGCGAGCACCAACGCCGGAGCCGACCTCGAGGCCGGGCTGGCTCTGCTGCGCGAGGCCGGCTATTCGGTCGCGCTGGAAGCGATCGACGATCCCGCCGGTCTCGCCGCGGCGATCGCCGACCACCCCGCCGAGGTCATCATGATCGGCGGTGGCGACGGCACCACTGCCTGCGCGGCAGGCGCGCTTGCCGGCACCGACCGCCCGCTCGCTGTGCTGCCGCTGGGCAATGCCTGTGACTTCGCCCGCAGCCTGGCCATCCCCCACGATCCCCTGGAGGCCTGCCGCATCGTGACCCAGGGCCGCATCCATGCCGTCGATGTCGCCCGGGTCAATGGCCGCAGCTACCTCAACATGGCGAGCCTGGGCCTTTCGGTCGATGTCGCGCGACGCATGAGCGGCGATTTCAAGCGGCGCTGGGGCGTGCTGGGCTACCCCAAGCTGCTGTGGGATGCCGCGCGGGCAGCGCGTTCCTTTCGCGTCACGCTGGCCTGCGACGACCGCCGCGTCAGCCACCGGGTGATCCAGATCGGCGTCGGCAACGGCTTCCACTACGGCGCCGGCATGACCGTGGCCGACGACGCCCGGCTCGACGACGGCCTGCTTCATGTCCACGCCATCCACCCCCTGCCGTGGTGGCAGCTCCTGTTCCTCTTCCCCTATGTCTGGACCGGCCGCCTGCGCAAGCCCGAGCGGGTGATCGCGCTGACCGGCACCCGCGTCGAGGTGACGACCCACCATGCCCGCACGGTCAATGCCGACGGCGAGATGGCCACGCATACGCCGGCAACCTTCGAGGTCGTACCCCGCGCCCTGCGCGTCTTCGTTCCCGCCGAGGGCGAGGTGCCCGGCCTGCGGGCCTGAACCCGGTCGAACGGAAGCGCTTGCCCGATGCCCCGGTGCAGCCGACGATGGCGATTGACATGGGGGGCATCCCGGATGAACACGACAGCGCCGCACGCCAGGCAGCCCAGCGCGCTCTACGTCCTGTTCCTGACCGAGATGTGGGAGCGCTTCGGCTTCTACACGATGTTCAGCCTGTTCGTGCTCTACGCAACGCAGGACATCGGCCTGGACGACGCCGACGCCGCCCTGCTCTACGGCACCTTCGCGAGCTTTGCCTACATGACGACCCTGCCGGGCGGTTTCCTGGCCGACCGGCTGCTCGGGTTCCGCCGCGCCATCATCCTGGGTGCAACGGTGATGTGCCTGGGCTACGTCTCGCTGTTCTTTGCCACGCCGGCCACGGTGACCGTCTCGCTGGGCGTGCTGGTCATCGGAAACGGCCTGTTCAAGCCCAATGTCGGCAGCCTGCTCGGCACCTTCTACGGCGAGAACGACCCGCGGCGGGAAAGCGGCTTCACGATCTTCTACCTCGGCATCAACAGCGGCGCCTTCGCCGCCACCCTGGTGGCGGGCTGGATCGGCCAGACCTTCGGCTACGACATCGCCTTCGGCATCGCCGGCATCGGCAAGGCGATTTCGCTGGCGACCTTCGTCATCGGCCGGCGCTGGCTTGCGGGCAAGGGCCTGCCGCCGGACCCCGAGGCGCTGCGCCGGCCCCGCATGGGCATGCCGCCCATCCTGCTGCTGCTGGCCGGCATGGCCGGGGCGAGCCTGGTCGCGACCTTCCTGATGCGCCACGCCACCATGGCGGGTGAACTGCTGGCCGTGGTGGCCGCCATCGCCTTCGGCTATTTCATCCTGCAGATATGGCACGACAGCCACGACAACCGGCGCCGGTCGATCGCCCTGATCGCGCTCACCCTGGTCTCCATCGTCTTCTGGACCGTCTACAACCAGGTCGGAACCTCGTTCCTGCTCTTCACCGACCGCCTGGTCGATCGCAGCGTCTTCGGCATCACGGTGCCGCCCAGCGACTTCCTGTCGCTCAACCCGCTCTTCATCCTGCTGATGGGCGGGCCGTTTGCCGCGTTGTGGGTGTGGCTGGGCCGGCGCGGGCGCAATCCCTCGATCCCGCTGAAATTCGTCCTGGGCCACCTGCTGCTGGGGAGCGCCTTCCTGGTGCTGGTCGGCGCCATTTCGGCGGGCGGCGACGGCCAGGTGCCATGGCCCTGGCTGGTGCTCTTTTTCGTGCTCTACACCGCCGCCGAGATGGTGCTCTCGCCGGTCGGTCTGGCGATGACGACGGCACTGGCACCCGAGCGCCTGCGCGGCTTTGCCATGGGCCTTTGGCTGCTGGCCGCGGCGCTGACCTATTACCTGGCCGGCATGGCCGCAGGCATCGCTGCGGTGCCCAAGGGAGCCGACGACGCAGCCATGCGCCCGATCTACTCCGGCGCCTTTCTCGACTACGGCCTGCTCGCACTGGGCGGCGGGTTGCTGTTCCTCGCCCTCGTGCCCTGGGTCAGCGGCATGATGCGGACAAGCCGGGATACCGCCACGCAGAACGCCGGGGCTTGAACAGAATCTTGGCGGCGACGGGCAATTGTCACTAGGGTGAATAAGCGCAATGCGGGCCGTTCCGCGGCTGTCGCGCGAACAAATCCGGGAGAACACACGTCATGAACGAATTGCTCAAACTCGACCGCCGGCGGTTGCTGCAGACCGGCGCCCTGGCCGCCGGCGCAACCGCCGCCGGCGCGGCCCTGCCCGGCGTCTCGCTGGGTGCGACCAAGTCGGTCACCATCCGCTCCTACGCCGACCTGCAGGTCCTCGACCCCGGCTTCCGCCTGTCGAGCGCCGACGACGACATCGCCTTCTGCTGTCTCAACCGCCTGGTCAACTTCATCCCCAACGACCCGACCTGGACGCTGGAGAACTGTTTTGCCGAGGAGATCGAGCAGATCGACCCGGTGACGGTGCGCTTCCGCATCATGAAGGGCGTGCCCTGGTCGGACGGCTTCGGCGTCACGACCATGGAGGACGTGAAGTATTCCTACGAGCGCATCGCCGGCATCACCGGCCTGGCCGCGGACTATGTCGTGGACTGGCAGTCGCTCAAGGAGGTCGAGATCATCGACGAGGTCACCGGCGTCATCCATCTCAAGGAGCCGTTTGCGGCGCTGTGGACCAGCTCGCTGCCCTATGGCTCGGGCAACATCATCTGCAAGGCCGCCGTCGAGGCCCTGCCCGAGAAGCGCTACACGACCCAGCTTCCCGCCTACAACGGGCCCTACCGCATCCGTGAGTGGACGCCCAAGCAGCGCACCGTGCTGGAGCGCAACCCCAACTGGCCGGGCACGCCCGCTGCCTATGACGAGATCGTCGTGCTGCCCATCGAGGACGACAAGGCCGGCGAGATCGCCTTCCAGGCCGGCGAGATCGCCATCACCCGCGTCGAGGCAAGCTCGATCCCCGACATCCTTGCCAACATGGCCGAAAACACCACGTTCGAGGCCTTTTCGCCCAATGCCTACATCTGGCTGGGCATGAACATCGACCAGCAGAGGGCGGACGGCTCGCCCGGGCCGCTGCAGGACATCAACCTGCGCCGGGCCATCCAGCTCGGCGTCAACGTCCAGGAGGTGATCGAGGCCGCCTTCTTCGGTGAGGCCACCGAAGCGACCGGCATCGTCGCACCCGGCCTGATCGGCCACCGCGAGAGCCGGATCTACGGCTACGATCCCGAGCAGGCCCACCGCCTGATCGAGGAGGGCGGCTACCAGGGCACCAGCCTGGAAATCGCCTGCCAGAACGTCACCTGGTCGCTGACGGCGGCCCAGGTGATCGCCTCCAACCTCGGCGAATTGGGTCTCGACGTCACCATCAGCCCGATGGATTCGGGCACGTTCTGGACGCTGGGCTCCGAAGACAGCCCGACGGTGATGACCAACCAGCTGATCCTGAACCGCTTCACCATGGCTCCCGATCCCAGCTGGGCGACCGAGTGGTTCACTCCACGCCAGATCGGCATCTGGAACTGGGAGCGCTTCAACAGTGCCGAGTTCGGCGAACTCAACGACGCCGGCCTGCGCGAGACCGACCCGGCCAAGCGCCAAGAGATCTACACGCGCATGCAGGACCTGATGGAGGAATCGGGGGCCTA
>JAQCLG010000178.1 GCA_027592745.1 Pseudomonadota bacterium
ATAGAGCAAATTCACATCCTTCTGCGCAATCGCGAAGCGATTCCGCAGAAGGATGATTTGCTCTAACCCGCGCCGCCCGCGCCGTCACCGCCGCAGGCCGCCATCGCCCGGCCCCGCCGGCTCGCCGTTTCATGCGGTGGGAGTCCAGGGATTCTCGGGCAGGCGTTTTCCCGCGGCCCCGGCGATCAGCACTTCGCGGAAGAGGTTCTCCTCGGCATCGTCCTGGCCGTCGTGCGTGGCCGCGGCAAAGACATCCTCGCCGGCCAGCCAGCGCGCCTGCGCCCCGGGATCGGCAAAGGCCATGGTCAGCCCCTCGGTCATCTCGAAGGCGCCATGGGCGAGGCCGGCCGCCTGGATGGCGGCGGCCATGCAGCGATCGTGGATGCCGCGCAGCAGCATGGCCGAGCGCCAGGCGGGAATGTCCTCGCCCTCTCCCTTGAAGACGGCCTGGCAGGCCTCCAGCGAGAGCGAGAAGAAGCCGCGGCAGGCAAGCGGGCGCACGGCGTAGATCGAGCACAGGTCGCTGGCCAGCATCGGGCAGGCGAGGCGCCGGTCGAGGCGGGCATCGCGGTCCAGCCCCTTGCCCGCCAGGGCGGCACGGGCGATGCGCGCGGCGTCGTCGGTTGCCGTGGCGCGCCGGCCGATCTCCGCGGCGATGACAAAGACCTCCGGCGCCGTCACCGAGATCCAGTTGTGGCAACACATCGAGCAGCCCGCGCTGCAGGCGACGCGGGGTTCGGCGTCAAGATTCGCCATGGAACGCTCGAAGCCGGCGTGGAAGGCCAGGGCCAGCCGGGTACCGCGCTCGGGGTCGTCCTTGCGTTCCAGGATGCCGCGCAGGGCCGCGGTGTGGGCGAACATGGCGCCCAGGGAGAGGCGCGGCGGCAGGCCCTGCGTGCGGTAGCGCTCGACATCCTTGCGCGCAATGCGGCGGCGTTCCTCACGGTTCATCGGCGTTCCCGACATGGCGGGTTCGCTCAACGCACCCTCCGGTAGGGCCGGTAACGCGGCTCCCAGGACCGCTGGTCGATCAGGCGGGCAAGGGTCTCGTCGTCGTTCTGCGGCGCGACACCCTCGGCGACGGCGGCGCGGGCCACGGCGAGCGCGATCTTGCGGCTGATCGGCTTGAGTTCGGCGACCGGCGGCAGCAGGGCGGCGGCCGGATCGGCCAGCGCCGGCGAATGGCGCGCCAGCTCCTCGGCCGCGGCCATGAACATCTCGTCGGTGACCCGCCGGGCGCCTGCGGCGAGCACGCCCAGGCCCATGCCGGGAAAGATGTAGGCGTTGTTGGACTGGGCTATGAACTGGGTCGCGCCGTCGCCGCGCACGATGGGGGCAAAGGGGCTGCCGGTGGCGATCAGGGCGCGCCCGTCGGTCCAGTTCACCAGATCGCCCGGCACCGCCTCGACCCGGCTGGTCGGATTGGAGAGCGGGAAGATGATTGGCCGTTCGACGTGGGAGGCCATCGAACGCACGATCTCCTCGGTGAACTGGCGCGGCTGGCCGCTGACGCTGATCAGCGCGGTGGGGTGGAGATTGGCGACAGTGTCGGCAAAACTCACCGCATTGCCGTCGCTCGACCAGGCCATGACCTTGTCCCGGGGCTGCAGCAGGCGGCTCTGGATCGGCAGCAGGCCGGTCATGCCGTCGTGCAGCAGGCCGACGCGGTCGATCATGTGGACGTTGCGGCGCGCGGTGGCCTCGTCGAGGCCCTCGCGCATCATGCCGCGCACGATCTGCTCGGCGATGCCGCAGCCGGCCGAACCGGCGCCGAAAACCACGATGCGCTGCTGGGCAAGCGTGCTGCCGGCGACATTGGCCGCGGCCATCAGCGTGCCCAGGGCCACGGCGGCGGTACCCTGGATGTCGTCGTTGAAGGTGCAGAGGCGGTCGCGGTAGCGCTCCAGCAGGGGCGCGGCATGGGCCTGGGCGAAATCCTCCCACTGCAGCAGGACGCCGGGAAACACCTTGTCCACGGCGGCAACGAAGGCCTCGATGAAGTCGTCGTAGTCCTGGCCGGTGATACGCTCGTGGCGCCAGCCCAGGTAGATCGGGTCGGCGATGCGTTCGGGATCGTTGGTCCCGACATCGAGCAGGATCGGCAGGGTGTTGGCCGGGTCGATGCCGCCGACGCTGGAATAGATCGAAAGCTTGCCGATCGGGATGCCCATGCCGCCGGCCCCCTGGTCGCCCAGGCCCAGGATGCGCTCGCCATCGGTGACGACGATGACCTCGACCGTGTCGTTGGCGGCGTGGCGGAGGATTTCCTCGATGCGGTCCTTCATGGGATAGGCAACGAAGAGGCCGCGCGGGCGGCGGTAGATTTCCTAGAACTTCTGGCAGGCCTCGCCCACGGTCGGCGTGTAGATGATCGGCAGCATCTCGGCGATGTGGGCATCGAGCAGGGCGTAGAACAGCGTCTCGTTGCTGTCCTGGAGCTGGCGCAGGGTGATGTGGCGGCCAAGGTCGGTGATCTTGCGCTTGTAGGCGGCATAGGCGCGTGCGACCTGGGTCTCCAGGCTCTCGACATCGGGCGGCAGCAGGCCGTGGAGCTCGAAGGCATCGCGCTCCTCGAAGCTGAACGCGGTGCCCTTGTTGCGCGAGGGGCGGTTCAGGAGGGCGATGCCGAAGGCCTTCACGTCGAGCGGGCTGTTGTCCATCGATGGTCTTTCCGGTCCTGCTGCGGGGGGCCGATCATAACAAGTTCCGGCTCCCGTCGCTGTGACACTTGCTTGCCCGGAGACGGATGAAACTAGGCACGATCGGCTAGAAACGATCGGCCCGCGCCTCGTGCCAGGGCCGTGCGTAGGCTTCCGGCAGGGCGCCTTCGAGGAAGGCGCCGGGTTCTGGGGCGGGATAGATCTCGTCGTAGCCGCGCGCCGTGGAATCGTCCATGCGCCGCAGGATGTGGCCGGGGCCGAGCTGGGAGACCGACTCCAGCCCCATGGCGCCGACTAGGTCGAGGAACATCGCCACCGTGGCCTTCTGGTAGCTGGCGACCATGGGCGCCTTGTCGGCCACGATCACGGCGCGCGCGCGGGAGGCGTCCTGGGTCGCCACGCCCGTGGGGCAGGAATTGGTGTGGCAGCGCAGGGCCTGGATGCAGCCGACCGTGAACATGAAGGCGCGCGCGGCATTGCAGGTGTCGGCGCCCAGGGCGACCTTGACCAGCATGTCGAAGCCGCTGGCGACCTTGCCGCTGGCGACGAGGCGGATCTCGTCGCGCAGCCCGGCGCCGATCAGGGCGTGGTAGACGAAGGGCAGCGCCTCGTTGACCGGCGTGCCCAGGCGGTTGGAGAACTCCACGGGGGCGGCGCCGGTACCGCCCTCGGCGCCGTCGACCGTGATGAAGTCGGGCCGGATGCCGGTTTCCAGCATCGCCTTGACGATACCCAGGAACTCGCGGCGCGGACCGATGCAGAGCTTGAAGCCGACCGGCTTGCCGCCCGAGAGCTCGCGCAGCCGGGCAACGAACGCGAGCAGGCCCGTTGGCCCCTCGAAGGCGGTGTGGAGCGGCGGCGAGATGCAGTCACGGTCCATGGGGATGCCCCGGATGCGCGCGATCTCCGGGGTGATCTTGGCCGCCGGCAGGATGCCGCCGTGGGACGGCTTGGCGCCCTGGGACAGCTTGATCTCGATCATCCTGACCTGTGGGTGGGCGGCCCTTTCGGCGAACCGGTCGGGGTCGAAGGCGCCGTCCTCGCTGCGGCAGCCGAAGTAGCCGGTGCCGATCTGCCAGACGATGTCGGCGCCGCCCGCCAGGTGATGGTCCGAGAGGCCGCCCTCGCCGGTGTCGTGGGCGCAGCCGACCAGCTTCGCGCCGGTGCTGAGCGCCAGGATGGCGTTGGAGGAGAGCGCGCCGAAGCTCATCGCCGAGATGTTGAGGCGCGAGGCCTCGTAGGGCTGCGTGCAGGAGGCGCCGCCGAAACGGACGCGGGCATCGGCCAGCGGCGGCGGCCTGGCCGCCAGCGAATGCAGGGCGAAATCCTCGCCGGTGCTGAGCAGGTCGTGCTGGGTGCCGAAGGGCTGCAGGGCATCGTGGCCGAGCGCGCGGGCCAGGACGAGATCGCGGACCTCGCGCGGATAGGGCCGGCCAGACTGGTTGGTCGCGATGAGATACTGCTGGATCTCGGGCCGGATGAACTCGGCGAAGTAGCGGATGTGGCCGATCACGGGGTAGTTGCGCAGCACGTTGTGGCGGCCGTGGCGGGCATCCCAGATGCCGACGGCAACGAGCGGGGCGACCACGACATAGGCCCAGATGGCCGGAGGCCAGAACAGCAAGGCAAGGGCGACGGCGACCAGCGCCAGTGGCGCGAGGATGAAGAACTTCTGGCGGACCGTCATGCCGCTCAGTACTTCAGCACGCCGGTCTTGAGCACCTGCGTCGCCTTGCCGCGGAAATAGGTGTCGCTGCGGCCCTCGCGTTTCTCGATGCCGCGGGTGCGGTACATCTCGATCGCCGGGTCGATCGGCCGGCGGCTGCCCTCGTGGGCGGTGAGCCACATGCGCAGCAGGAGGCGGCCGGTCTCGGGCCCCGGGATGTCCTCGAAGCCGCTGCGGGCGTGCAGCGTGGTGTGGTTGTTGCAGAAGAGCATCTGGCCGGGTTCCATGGTGAACTCGACCATGATGCCCGGGCGGCGCGCGACCTCGTCGAAGTAGTCGAGGGCCGCCTTCTCGAACTCCGAGAGCGGCGCGCCCAGTTCCTCGTAGGCCATGTGGATGTAACCGGCGATGTAGCGGCAGGAGACGTAGCCGTCGACCGCCGAGAGCACGGGGACGAGATGTTCGGTGACCGGCGCCTCGCCCGGCCCCTGCTCGCCGAAGCGGTGATAGCGGAAGCCGCGGTAGAGCGGCTCCAGGAATTCGGGCCGTTCGGCCAGGATCGCATTGTGCACGGCGATGGCGCTGGCGTATTGCGATGCGCCGCCCTCGATCGCCTTGCGGATCGAGAGCATGCATAGGATGTCGCAGGCATCGGTATGCAGGGTGAGCGGCAGGGAATTGCGGTAGGCGCGTTCGTTGTGGTCCTTGCCGCCGATGTTGGCGACGTAGCCCAGGCGATCGCCGATCACCGACTGGGAATTGCCGTGGCCCAGATGGGTGCCGATGCCCCAGTAGATGATCTCGGTCTTCTTCAGCGGCCAGTCCTCGACCGGCAGGCGGTCGACCAGCACGATGCCGCGGCCTTCCATGAGCACGCGGTAGATGTCGGCGAGGTCGCCCGCGACCGCGGGCACGGCGAAGTGCTCGCGCTCGATCTCGTCGAGCGTGAGGCCCTGCGCCTCGATCTGCGCATAGGCCTCCTCGAAGGCGTCGATGTGGCGCTGTTCGAGCTGCAGGGTCAGCGTTTCGAGCGAACCGATCTCGTCGAGCGTCCAGGCGGAAGGGTGCTCCACCGGCTGCATGTAGGCTTCGGCCATGACGTTCTCCCCTGCTTGCCCTGTCGCAGTCTAGCCAAGGTAACACCGTCCTGCCTATGGTCGCCCCGAAACAGCCGGAGCGATGCCATGGTCGAGGTCTGGGGCCTGAAGAACTGCGACACCTGCCGCAAGGCGCTGGCCTGGCTCAAGGACGAAGGTTTCGCCCACCGCTTTCGCGACGTGCGCGCCGAGGGCCTCGACCCCGCGGCGCTGAAGGCCTGGATCGCCGAGCTGGGCTGGGAGGCGCTGGTCAACACCCGCGGCACGACTTGGCGCGGGCTGCCCGAGGCCGAACGCGCGGGGCTCGATGCGGCACGCGCCCACGCCCTGATCCTGGCCCACCCGGCAGTGATGAAACGCCCGGTCTTCGACCTGGGCAAGCGCCGGCTGGTGGGGTTCAAGGCGCCGGAGCAGGCCGCCCTGCGCGCGTCCGGCTAGAGTGCCGCCACGGCAGCGGCCAGCCACGCCACTTCCTCCTCCGTGTTGTGATAGTGCACCGCCGCGCGGCAGAGCGGGGGCAGGTTGCGGGCCTGGAAGTCGATGAGCGTCGAGGACCGCGAGGAGGTGCCGATGGCGATGGCCTGGCCGGCCAGGGCAGCGGCGATCTCCTGGGGCGCCAGGCGGTCGTGGCTGAAGGTGACGATGGCGCATTGCCGGCGCCCGGCATCGCGCAGGGTGACGCCGGGAATCGCTCCCAGGCGCGAGAGCAGGTCGCCGGAGAGCTCGGCATTGCGCGCGGCGATGTTTTCCAGTCCCCAGGAGAGGGCGTGTTCGACGGCGACACCCAGGCCGATCTTGCCGGCGACGTTGTTCTCCCAGTTCTCGTAGCGGCGCGCGTCGGGGCGCATCTCGTAGGTATCGGGTGCGGTCCAGACGGCGCTGTGAAGGTCGAGCACGGGCGGCTCGCAGCGTTGCATGATGGCCTTGCCGGCATAGAGAAAGCCGGTGCCGCGCGGGCCGCGCAGGAACTTGCGGCCGGTCGCCGAGAGAAAGTCGCAGCCCAGTTCCGCGACATCGAGGGGAAGCTGGCCGGCCGACTGGCAGGCATCGAGCAGGTAGGGAATGCCGTGGCGGCGCGCGATGGCGCCGATCTGCGCGGCGGGCGAGACCAGGCCGCCGCTGGTCGGGACGTGGGTGACGGCGATCAGCTTCACGTCGTCGTCGATCAGGGCCTCCAGCGCCTCCAGGTCGGCCTGGCCGTCGCCGTCGTTGGGGATGACGTCGACGACGATGCCGCGGCGGCGCACGGTCTGGAGCAGGGCGATGAAGTTGGAGGCGTATTCGGCGACCACGGTGAGCACCCGGTCGCCGGGCTTGAAGTCCTGGGCGAGGCCGTAGAAGGCCTGGCACCAGGCGACGGTGGCGTTTTCCACGATCGCGACCTCGTCGCGGTGGCAGTTGATCAGGCAGGCGATGGCATCGTAGGCCGCCTCGGTGGCGGGTGCGGCCTGCTCCTCGGCGGCGT
>JAQCLG010000179.1 GCA_027592745.1 Pseudomonadota bacterium
GCAGTTCCGGCACCGCCTCGGCGACCCGGCGGCGCATATCGAGCGGCTGGTTGCAGTGCATCACGACATCGCAGCCGGCTTCCAGCGAAAGCCTCGCCCGCTCCTCGTGGCTGCCCGAAAGCGCTTCCATGTCGATGGCATCGCTCACCAGGACGCCGCGGAAACCGATCGCACCGCGGATCGCCTGCTCGATGACGATGGGCGACTGGGTTGCCGGCCGCTTGGGGTCCAGCGCGGGATAGATGACATGGGCGGTCATGCCCCAGGGCGCGTCGGCCAGCGCCTGGAACGGCACAAAATCCTCCCGTTCCAGGGTCGCGAGATCGACCTCGGCCGTCGGCAGATGGTCGTGGGGATCGACCGCAACGCGGCCATGGCCGGGCAGATGCTTGATCATCGGCAGCACCCCACCGGCCAGGAAACCCTCGCAGGCGGCCCGCCCGAGGGCGGCGACGCGTTCGGGATCGCTGCCGAAGGAGCGGTCGCCGATGACCTCGTGCATGCCCGCCACCAGCAGGTCGAGGACGGGCGCACAGTCGACATCGATGCCGCAGGCGGCCATGTCGTCGGCCATGATGCGCGCGGCCAGCCAAGCCGCCAGTTCGGCCTCGTCGTCGTCAAGCGCGGCGATCCGGCTGTTGGCGACACCAGCCCACCAGTGCGGCGGGCGCAGGCGAGCCACCCGCCCGCCTTCCTGGTCGATCATCACCGGGGCGTCGGAACGGCCGACAATGGCACGGAATTCCTGCGTCAATGCAGATAGTTGCGCCGGGTTTTGAATGTTGCGCGCAAAGACGATGACGCCCAGGGGATCGGTCTGCCGCAGAAAGTCGCGCTCCTCGGCTCCGATGGTGGTGCCGGACAGGTCGGTGATCAGGGCCCGCGGCATGGTTCAGGGGCCCACGATCAGGCACTGGTCGCCCGTGCGCTTCTGCAAGGCGTCGCAGAGGCTCTGCGCCTGCCCCTGGGAGGCGTAGGACCCGACCTGGAGACGGTGCAGGGTGGTGCCGGCGACGGAGGTTTCCATGACACGCGGCGTTGCCGAACCGAGCAGGTCGGGATTGGCCCGTGCCAGGCGTTCCCAGGCAGACCCTGCGGCCTCACGCGACGAATAGGCGGCGATCTGCACCCAGTAGTCGCCGCCCGTCGCGGCGGCGGGCACCTCGGCCGCGGTGGTTTCCGCGACCGCCGCCGTCTCGGGCAGCGAGGTCTCGACCGCCGCCGTCGTGGTTTCGGTTGTCTGCGTCGTGGCCGGCTGGGCCGGGGCTTCCGAGGTTGCAGAGGCACTGCCCAGGGCGGCCGCGACATCGGAGAAGGACAGGCCGCCGCCGGTCGATCCGCTATCGCCCGCCTCGGGTTCGGAGGCGGCAATCTCGTTGACCGTGCTTTCGGACGTCACCGGCGCGACGGGCTTGACGCCGGGCACCGGAATGTCGCCCTGCGCCCCGCTCATGGCCTCATCGACCAGGGCGGTGACGTCGTCGGCCGAGAAGATCGGCTCGGCGCCCTCTTCGGTGCCGATTTCGGCCGTCGAGGCCGCCTCGACATCGATCACGCCGTCCTCGGCGGCCATGGCATCGGGTTCGGCCACCTCGGGCGCGATGACGATCGGCTCCTCAGGCTCGGGCAGAAGCTGTTCCATGCCGTCGGCATTCTCGTCCGGGTCCATGGTGTCGTAGACCGTGACGTTCTGGTTGGGCACGGCAAGCCCGCCGGGATCGTCCGGGCGATGCTTGAAGGGATCGAGCGAAGCCTCGAAAAGCGGCACGTCCTGCCCAGTGCTGCCGGCCGGTCCCGAAAGCATGCCGGCTCCCTTCCAGGCGCCGATCCCGACGACCGCGAGCGCGACGATGCCGAGCAGCAGCCTCCAGGGAAAGCCGAGCCGGCGGGAAGGCCTGTCGTCATCGCGCTCATGATGCGACGGCGCCGGGCGGCGCGGCTCGACGTGAAAACCGTCCTGGGGCGGCGGCGCAGCGTCACCGGACGAAAAGAGCTTGGGCTCCTGCCGCATGGTCAGCGCATCTCCTCGGCCGGCTCGACGCCGAAGATGGCGAGACCGGCTGCTATCACCTGCCTGACACCGTCGATCAATGCAAGCCGGGCGCGTGTCGCCTGGGCATTGTCATCCACAATGAAACGCAGCGAAGGGTCCTCCTTGCCGCGGTTCCAGTGGCCGTGGAAGTCCGAGGCAAGTTCGTGCAGATAGGTGGCGATGCGGTGCGGCTCGTGGGCTTCGGCCGCCGATTCCACGACCCGGGGCCAGCGCGCCATCGACCGGATCAGGCCCAGCTCGCTCTCGTCGGTCAGGCTGCCCATGTCGGCACAGGCAAGACCGGAGACGTCGACGCCGGATTCGGCGGCGTTGCGCAGCACCGAGCAGATCCGGGCATGGGCGTACTGGACGTAGAAGACCGGGTTGTCCTTGGACTGTTCGGTGACCTTCACCAGGTCGAAGTCGAGCATCACGTCGGACTTGCGGGTCAGCATGATGAACCGCATGACATCCTTGCCCACGGCATCGACGACGTCGCGCACGGTGATGAAGCGCCCTGCCCGCTTGGACATGCGGAAGGGTTCGCCGTTCTCGTAGAGGTTCACGAGCTGGGTCAGCAGGATATCGAACTCCACCCTGCCGCCCGAGAGTGCCGCCACGGAGGCCTTGAGGCGCTTGACGTAACCGGCGTGATCGGCCCCGAAGACGTCGATCAGCAGGTCGAAGCCGCGGGCGACCTTCTCGTTGTGATAGGCGATATCGGGCGCGAAATAGGTCCAGGAACCGTCGGACTTCTTCAGCGGCCGGTCGAGGTCGTCGCCGAAGGCGGTCGAGCGGAACAGGGTCTGGGGCACCGGCTCCCAGTCGTCGGGTTTCATGCCCTTGGGCGGCTCGAGCACGCCGGTATAGACATGGCCGCCAGCCTCCAGGGTCTCCAGGCAGCGCTCGATCGCCCCGGATTCGACCATGCCGCGCTCGGAGCTGAAGACATCCTGGCGCACGCCCAGGCGCGCCAGATCGTCGCGCACCATGTCCATCATGGCCTCGATCGTGAAGGTCCGCACGGCGACCAGGGGTTCGGGCAGCGGGCTGGTGCCGCGTGCGGCCCCGCCCAAGGCGTCGCGCAGGGCGGTTCCGTGGTCGCGGGCCAGCGCCTGGCCCACGGGGACCAGGTAGTCGCCCGGGTAGAAGCCTTCGAAATCCCCCTCGTCGACCGTGTCGCCGATCGCCTGCAGGTAACGCAGGTAGGCCGACCACGCCAGCGTATCGACCTGGGCGCCGGCATCGTTGACGTAGTACTCGCGGGTGACGTCGTAACCCACCGCGGCGAGCAGCGAGGCCAGGGCGTCGCCGACCACGGCGCCGCGGGCATGGCCGACGTGGAGCGGGCCGGTCGGATTGGCCGAGACGTACTCGACACTGGCGCGACGGCCCCGGCCGAGATCGGCAAGCAGCGCCGAAGGGCCGCCCTTCAGCAGCTCGCGCAGCCGGTCGCGCCAGAAATCCTGGGAGAGCCGGATGTTGACGAAGCCGGGGCCGGCGATCTCGGTGCCCTCGACATAACGCACTGTGTCCAGCCGCGCCGCGATGGCCGCGGCCAGGTCACGCGGCCTGGCGCCGGCCGGCTTGGCCAGAACCATGGCGGCGTTGGTCGCGACATCGCCGTGGCTGGCATCGCGCGGCGGCTCGGCCACGATGCGCGACAGGTCGAGGCCCTCGGCCAGTTCGCCGGCGGCCTGCATGGCCTTGACCACAAGTTGAACTTGTTCTGTGAAATAACTGAAAACGTTCATGATTTGGCCGTGACTCTCTGGAATTCCTCATAGGCGTAGCGGTCGGTCATGCCGGCGATGTAGTCGGCGATGATCCGCGCCTGCCCTGCCGTTTCCCGTTCCGCCACCTGGGCCTGCCACTCCTGCGGCATCAGGTCCGGGCGGGCGCTATAGCGGGAAAACAGTCCCGCGACCACTTCGGCGGCGTCCCGGCGGCCCTCCTGCACCCGCTCGTGATGGTACATGTTGGCAAACAGCCACTGCTTGAGCGCCAGGTTGGCCTCGCCCACGGCCGGCGAGAAGGCGATCACGGGCTGCCCGAACCAGCGCACGTCGTCGGCCGACCCCACATCGCTTTCGGCCAGGCGCAGGCGCGATTCCTCGGTCAGGTCGGAAACCAGCCGGTTGATGATCCGGCGCACGGTTTCCTGCACCAGCCGGTCGCGCGGGGCGTCGGGGTACTGCGCCAGCGCCTGGCGGGCGGCCTCGTCGGCCAGCGGCGCACCGAAAAGGTCCTCCAGGGTGAACAGACCGGCGCGCAGGCCATCGTCGATATCGTGGCTGTGGTAGGCGATGTCGTCGGCCAGGCTGGCGACCTGCGCCTCCGCCGAGGGCCAGGTGTCGAGTTCGAGATCGTGATTGCGGCAGTAATCGGCAAGAAAGAGCGGAACCTCGCCGGTCACCGGACCATTGTGCTTGGCGATGCCCTCAAGCGTCTCCCAGGTCAGGTTGAGGCCGTCGAAGGCGGCGTAGCGCTTCTCCAGCACCGTCAGGATGCGCAGGGTCTGGACGTTGTGGTCGAAGCCGCCCCAGGGCGCCATGACCGCGTCCAGGGCATCCTCGCCGGCATGGCCGAAGGGTGTGTGGCCAAGGTCGTGGGCCAGCGCCAGGGCCTCGGCAAGGTCCTCGTCCAGCCCCAGGGAGCGCGAGACCGAGCGGGCGACCTGGGCGACTTCCAGGCTGTGGGTCAGCCGCGTGCGGTAGTGGTCGCCCTCGGTGGCGACGAAGACCTGCGTCTTGTGCATCAGGCGGCGGAAGGCCCGGCAATGGACGATGCGGTCGCGATCGCGCTGGAAGACGGTCCGGCTCACGCTTTCGGCCTCGGGAATGCGACGGCCGCGGCTGGCCCTGGGATCGCAGGCGTAGGGCGCCAGACGGGTCGGATAAGGGGCTTGCGACATGCGCGGAACCTAGTGGCGGGCAGGTTGTGGCGCAACGCTGGCGTGGCCGTGAATTGACAGCAGGCTCCCGACCCCCAACATTGGGCTGAACGGAGAGTGAACCCATGAACGACATCTCGCCCATCGAAGCCATCGAGGTCAGCGAAGCCGCTGCCCGGCGGATCGGCCAGATCATGCTGGCCGAACATGGCGATCCCAAGGCCGGCCGGCTGCGCATCCTGGTCACCGGAGGCGGCTGTTCCGGCTTCCAGTACCATTTCAAGCTCGACGAAGGCCCCGAGGAGGGCGACATCGAGCTGGAGGCCCACGGCGCCCGTGTCGTGGTCGACGACATGTCGCTGGGTTTCCTGAAGGGCTCCCGGCTGCAGTACATCGAGAACCTCGAGGGCAGCTACTTCACCCTGGAAAACCCCAACGCGACGTCCTCCTGCGGCTGCGGCACCTCCTTCGCGATCTGAGGCGGGGCGCCCCTGCACGCAGGCGATCGGGTTCGTGGTGGATTGCGGCGGCCGGTTCGGCCTAGCATCGGGCCATGAAACTTGCCACCTGGAACGTTAACTCGATCAAGGCCCGCCTGCCCAACGTGCTGGCCTGGCTGGACGAGGCCCGGCCCGACATCGTCCTGCTGCAGGAACTCAAGACGGTGGAGGAGAACTTCCCCGCCATGGAGATCGAGGACCTGGGCTACAACTGCGCCGTGGTCGGACAGAAGTCCTACAACGGCGTCGCCATCCTCTCCAGGCATCCCATGGAGGTCGATCACCGGGTCCTGCCCGGCGGCGGCGGCGAGGAGCAGGCCCGTTACATCGAGGCCTTCACCGGCGGCCTGCGGGTCGCCTCGATCTACCTGCCCAACGGCAATCCCGCACCCGGCGAAAAGCTCGACTACAAGCTCGCCTGGATGGATCGCCTGATCGCCCACGCCGCCACCCTGATCGGGCTCGACGAGCCGGTGGTGCTGGCGGGCGACTACAACATCTGTCCGACCGACGCCGACGTCTACGATCCCGTCGGCTGGGCCGATGACGCCCTGTGCCGGCCCGAGAGCCGCGCGAAGTTCCGCACCCTGCTCCGGCAGGGCTGGACCGAGGCGCTGCGCACGCTCCACCCCGACCAGGACCATCTCTACACATTCTGGGACTACCAGGCCGGCGCCTGGCAGCGCGACAACGGCCTGCGCATCGACCATTTCCTGCTGTCGCCCCAGGCCGCGGACCTGCTGAAGAGCTGCGAGGTCGACAAGGGGCCGCGTGGCCAGGAGAAGGCATCGGACCACACGCCGGTCGTGTGCGAACTCGACATCTGAACGGGAGGCACGCCATGGCAGCGCTTGAAAAACAAACCCGCAGCTGGCCTCCCTCACCCGCCCGCACCACGCGTCTTTCCGAACGCCACCCGCGGGGCCGCCTCGGTTTTGTCCTGCTGCAATCCGAGGAGACCGCCGAGGACGACATCCGCATGGTCGTCCCGGATGACGTGGGCGTCTTCTTCACCCGTTCGCCCATGCCCGACAGCACGACGGTCGAGACCCTGGCCTCGATGGCCGGGGACCTCGGCCGTGCCGCGGGCGTCCTGCCGCCGGCGCTGGATGCCGTCGCCTACGTCTGCACCTCCGGCAGCGTCGTGATTGGCGAGGAGCGCGTGGCCGCCGAGCTCGCGCGCGGACAGCCCCAGGCACGGACGACCTCGCTGGTGAGCTGCGTCGTCGCCGCCCTGAAGACGCTGGGCATCCGGCGCCCCGTGGTCGGAACGCCCTATCTGGACGAAATCAACACCCTCGAGGCCGATTTCCTGACCGGCCACGGCTTCGACGTGGTCGGCATGACCGGCATGCAGATCGAA
>JAQCLG010000180.1 GCA_027592745.1 Pseudomonadota bacterium
ATTTCTCATCGCCGGAGGCTACGCGTCGACCCAGTTTGCCTCAACGCCGATTTGGTCTGACACTGCCCCGGAGAGTGTTGTACCGCCCATGCCGCTACAGAACCGTGTCACGCCCCGTGGCGAGATCGTCGCCGATCCCGCGCGCGGCCTCTATCTGGGCAACCGGGGCTGCCTTTGCGATGCCGCGGGAGAACTCGCGAGGCGGCGCTGGCGCCTGAAGGCCTGGATCACCTGCGCGCTGTCCTACAAGGGCTGGTGGCGTCCCGTGATGCAGCCGGGCGTCTGGACGGAGCTGTTCTTCCTCGACGAGGCGACCGCCCTGGCGGCCGGCCACCGCCCCTGCGCGTTATGCCGGCGCGAAGCCTACGAGCGGTTCGTCGCCGCCTGGCAGCAGGGCAACGGCCTGGCCGAACGGCCCCGGGCCATCGCCATCGACGCCGTCATGCACAAGGACCGCGTCCGGCGCGACCGCAGCAAGGTGACCTACAGCGCGCCGGCGGCAGAACTGCCGGCCGGAACCATGGTCGAACGGGAGGGCGTTGCCTGGCTGCTGCAGGGCGCGGTCATGCTGCCATGGTCGCCTTCGGGCTACGGCAGCGCCCGACGGCGGCCGGAGGGCGCCGTCACCGTGCTGACGCCGCGCTCCACCGTCGCTGCGCTGGCTGCCGGCTACACGCCCCATCTGCACGACAGTACGCAAGCCTCAGGCTGAGGCCCGGCGGTTGCGGCGCAGCCATTCGCGGGCGACTTCGCCCATGGTCTTGGACGCGCCATCCCTGATCCAGGCCATGAACGGGCGGTCGAAGCGGAACTCCTCGCCACAGGCGGCAAGCAGGAAACGGCGCACGTTCTGGGTGTTCCGGTACCCCGCGCAGACGGGGGTATCGGGCGTGATCGGGTCGCTGTGCCAGTCGAAGGACGCCATGGCGCAGTATGGCCCATGCAGGCGACGCTTGTCAGCCGCGCGCGAACGTCACGCGAACGCGCTTGCGCCCGGTGCCATCGGCGCGGTATAGGGCGCGGCCCCGAACGAACCGGAACGAGCGCCCGATGCAGCTTCGCAACATCGCGATCATTGCCCATGTTGACCATGGCAAGACGACGCTGGTCGACGGCCTGCTCAAGCAGTCCGGCACCTTCCACGCGCACCAGCAGGTCGCCGAGCGCGCCATGGACAGCAACGACCTGGAGCGCGAGCGCGGCATCACGATCCTGGCCAAGTGCACCTCGGTCGTCTGGAACGGCACGCGCATCAACATCGTCGACACGCCGGGCCATGCCGATTTCGGCGGCGAGGTCGAACGCATCCTCTCGATGGTCGACGGCGTCTGCGTCCTGGTCGATGCCGCCGAGGGGCCCCTGCCCCAGACCAAGTTCGTCGTCGGCAAGGCCCTGCGCCTGGGGCTCAAGCCCATTGTCGTGATCAACAAGGTCGACCGCCCCGACCAGCGCGCGATGGAGGTCCATAACGAGATCTTCGATCTTTTCGCCGCCCTGGAAGCCAGCGACGAGCAGCTCGACTTCCCCACGATCTACGCCTCGGCCAAGCAGGGCTGGGCCTGCGACACCATCGACACCCGCGGCGAGGACCTGGCGCCGCTCTTCGAACTGATCGTGCGCCACGTGCCTGCCCCCTCGGTCGAAGAAGGCGGCGCTTTCCGCATGCTGGCCACGACCCTGGAGAACAACCCCTACCTGGGCCGCCTGCTCACCGGGCGCATCGAGGGCGGCACCGCCAAGGTCAACATGCCGATCCGCGCCCTGTCGCGCGACGGCAAGCTGATCGAGAACGCACGCATCTCCAAGATCCTGGCGTTTCGCGGCCTTGAGCGCGTACCCGTCGAGGAAGCCCAGGCCGGCGACATCATTGCCCTGGCCGGCCTGACCGAGGCGACCGTGGCCGACACCATCGCCGAACCTTCGGTCACCACCGCCATCGCCGCCCAGCCGATCGACCCGCCGACCCTGGCCATGACCTTCGGCGTCAATGATTCCCCGCTCGCCGGCCAGGAGGGCGACAAGGTCACCAGCCGCATGATCTGGGACCGCCTGCAGCGCGAGTGCGAGGGCAACGTCGCCCTGCGCATCAACGAGACGGAAGACAACACGACCTTCGAGGTCGCCGGCCGCGGCGAACTCCAGCTCGGCGTGCTGATCGAGACGATGCGCCGCGAGGGCTTCGAGCTTTCCATCGGCCGTCCCCGCGTGCTGTTCCGCGAGAATCCCGAGACCGGCAAGCGCACCGAACCGATCGAGGAAGCCGTGATCGACGTCGACGACGAGTACACCGGCGTCGTCGTCGAGAAGCTGGCGATCCGCAAGGGCGAACTCACCGAGATGCGGCCCACGGGCGGCGGCAAGACCCGCATGGTCTTCCGCGTCCCCTCGCGCGGCCTGATCGGCTACCACAACGAATTCCTCACCGACACCCGCGGCACCGGCGTGATGAACCGCGTCTATGCCGGCTACGAACCCTATCGCGGCGACATTCCCGGCCGCCGCACCGGCACCATGATCTCGGCCGAGCAGGGCGTGGCCGTGGCCTATGCGCTGTGGAACCTGGAAGATCGCGGGCCACTCTTCGTCAGCCCCGGCGACAAGGTCTACCGCGGCATGATCCTGGGCGAGCACAACAAGGGCGCCGATCTCGACGTCAACCCGCTCAAGGGCAAGCAGCTGACCAACATGCGCGCCTCGGGCAAGGACGACGCCGTGCTGCTGACGCCACCAACCAGGATGACCCTGGAGCCCGCGATGACCTACATCGCGGCCGACGAGATGGTCGAGGTGACGCCCAGCTCGATCCGCCTGCGCAAGCGCTGGCTCGATCCCAACGAGCGCAAGAAACACGCAAGGCAGAGCCAGGCGGCGTAGCCGCTCATCTGGACCCAACAGCGCCGGCCCTGCCGGACAAGCACCGCAGCGTGTGCATTTCTTCTGGTGTCATCCCGGCCAAGGCGCGCAGCGCCGCAGAGCCGGGACCCATGGCGGAGCGGATCGGCGAGCACGGCGGTCCTTTTCGCGTTCCGGCGTGGGTCCCGGATCTGCGCGGCTACGCCGCTTGTCCGGGATGACAGCGATGGGGGCAATGACACCGAAGAGGCGATGACAACGGTCGTGCCGATGGCACCGGTGGCGGAGGGTCACCGCCAGAAGGTGGAGATTACCACCGGCGGCCCAACAGGCGCATCACGAACCATACCGGCACGACGATGGTGGCGCCCAGCAGGAGCCATTCGCCGACCGTGGCGGCGACCGAGCCGATGTTGTCGAAGATGTCGCGGAAGCTGTCGCCCAGGAAATGCAGCAGGGTGATCGGCGTGAAGCCGCTCCACTTCATGATCAGGCCGACGACCAGCGAGGCCACCACCAGGCGGATGATCGTGCCGCGCAGATCGCCCTTTTCCTCGTGCGCGGCGGCGGTCTGCTCGGTCGTCGTCGGTTCTTCGGTCATCGAACGCGGCTCCGGTCTCTGGCTTGAAGGCTGGTTCCTATGTGGCCCCGTGGCAGGCGCAAACAAGCCGGAGTTCAGTGGGCATGGCCGGCATGGGCGGTCCCGGCCGGTCCGCCTTCGTCCGGACAGGGGCCGGATTCGACCTGCACCGTGGCATGGTCCAGGCCGAACCGCTCGCTCAGGGCGCGCTTGATGTCGGCGAGCGCGCGGTCGCGGTCGGCGCCCCAGGCGACGGTGGCATGGAGCGTCACCAGCGGCCGGTTTTCGGCCAGCAGCCAGACGTGGACGTGGTGGACGTCCTCGACACCGGCGATATCGGAGAGCGACTGCGCGATGGCGCCGGGGTCCTGCGCCGCCGGGGTACCCTCCAGTAGGATATGTCCGGACTCGCGCACGATGCCGACCGCGCTGCGCAGGATCAGGCCCGCGACCAGGATCGAGAGGATCGGGTCGGCCGGCATCCAGCCCCAGACGACGATGATGATGCCCGCGGCCACCGCCGCGACCGAACCCAGCAGGTCGCCCATGACATGGACCGCCGCGCCACGCAGGTTGAGGTTCTGCTCGCCGCGCGAGAGAACCCAGAAGCCGAACACGTTGACCGCCAGGCCGACGGCGGCGACCGAACTCATCAGCACGCCCTCGACCTCGACCGGCGCGAACAGGCGGTTGGCCGCCTCGACGACGATCCAGACGGTGATCGCGACCAGGGTAAGACCGTTGACGAAGGCAGCGACCACCTGGACGCGGTGATAGCCGTAGCTGCGGCGCGGATCGGCGGGACGGCGCGCCATGCGGAATGCGAACCAGGAAAGACCCAGGGCGGCGGCATCGGTCAGCATGTGGCCGGCGTCGGCGATCAGGGCCAGCGAGCCCGAGACAATGCCGCCGACGACCTCGACGGCCATGAAAACTAGGGTCAGGACAAGGACGAAGAGCACCCGCCGTTCGCTGTCGGCCGTGGTCCTGGGCGCATGGCTGTGGCCATGGCCGGCATAGTCGTGACCGTGGTGGTCATGGCCATGCCGGCTGTGGTCGTGATCGTGGTCGTCGCTGGCGTCGATGAACCGACTCCGTTCAGGCGGTTGCCGTCTGGGGCCGCTCAACAAACCACTGGTAGCTGCGCCCGGCAAGCCAGCCCAGCAGCGCCCAGAAGATGAACGCCGTGGCCAGGGCCGCCGCCGCGAAGTGACCGGCCAGCTCGGGCGGCACGGCGCCGCCGATCTCGTCGGGTTGCGGTGCGCCCACCAGATGCGGCAGGGCGATCAGGAGAACGCCCAGGACATGCAGCGGCAGCGCCCGCACCATGAGCAAGAGCCAGACACCCACGCCCGTGGAAGCAACGGCAAACCACCACCAAAACTGACGCCCGGCCAGGTCGGCGGCCATCGATCCGGGCACCTCGGGCGGCAGGCCCAGGGCCGGTGCCAGCTGGAACACGACAAAACCCGCCACGCCCCATGCCAGGCCCGCGCGGCCATCGATGCGGCGGCCGGCAAGTTGGAACCCGGCAACCAGGAGGGCGGCAAAACCGACCCCGGCGATCAGGTTGGCGGCCGTGGTGAAGAGCGTGCGCTCGAGACCGCCCTGCGGCCCCCAGCCCCCCTCCTCGCCCTCATGCTCCTCGGCACTGTGGGCAAGGTAGAACTGGCCGCCGGAAACCTCGTCGGTCCACATCAGCGCGGCATGATCGTCATGACCACCCGCGCCCTCGAATGCCTCCGCGTGGAGGATGATGGGGGTGGTGGTGAATTCCTGGATCACGGAAATCAGCACACCCGTCAGCAGCCCCGACACAAGTGCCGAGGCCAGAAGCCGGCCTATCATGGCTTATTCCCCTAGTGGCAGGGGAACGAGAAGGCGTGGCGCGCGTCGTGGGCCGCGTTGTGGACTTCCGCAGCGCCGGCGAAACCGACGCCGAGCACGAGGAAGACACCAAGCAGCGCCAGAACCGTGACGGGAAGCACGCGCTCGGCAAGCGACTGGATAGCAATCTGGGACTTCAGGACCTGGTCGGACATATCACCCTCCGTGATGGTCAACCGTTAAGACGATGGCGCGACCGGACATCCGGGCGCACCGGTGGGCGATGGCAGGTCTCCTGGCTTGCGGGTCAACGTCGGGGCGTCCGGCCTTCCCGGAATTCCCAGTGGCGTCCTTGAACGCCCGACTCACCGCTCACAGTTGCGGGGGCAGCCAGGGCTCGGGATCCCCTATGGGGTCGATCCCTTCCCTGTTCCCTTTCAATCCCCAGGCTCTCCAGTCCAGCCCATGCGGGGAACCATCCCGGCCACTATGGGAACGCGGCCGTTGCAAGTCAATCTGCAGAAGCCCTTCGTGCCCTGGCACCGCGCCCTGCGGCGATGACGCCCGCCAGGATCAGCACAGCGCCCACAAGGTGGAAGGGGTGCAGGGTCTCGTCAAGCAAGACGACGGCAAAGAAGCCCGTGTAGAGCGGGATCAGGTACATGAAGAAACTTGCCGAACTGGCCCCGATCAGGACGACGCCGAGGTTCCACAGGCCGAAGGCGCCGATGCCCGAGAACACCGCGCCGTAGAGCAGCGCGGCGGCGGCCTCCCAGCTCCAGACGATGCCGCGCAGCAGCAGCGCCTCGCCCAGCCAGAAGGGCATCAGCGCAAGGGCGCCCACGACCCCGGTCACCAGCAGGATCGTACGGATGTCGAGGCCGCGCGGCAGCTTCTGCAGGATCACCGAGTAGAACCCCCAGATGATCAGGCTGGCGATGTAGATCGGATCGCCGATGCGGAAATCGACCTGCTCGAGCTGCGTGATGTGCCCCTGGGTGACGATCACCAGCGCCCCGCTCGCGGCGACCAGGAAGCTGACCCACTGCCAGCGGTTGAGCCGGTCGCCCAGCACGGCCCAGGCGACCAGACCGACCCAGAGCGACTGGGTTTCGCTCATCAGGCCCGAGTTGAGCGCCACCGTGTTCTGGACGCCGACGAACAGCACGACCGTGAAGAGCGCAATGCCGACCACCCCGGCGGCGACCAGGGCGCGCCAGTGGGCGCGCACCAGCGGCATGTCGCGCATCAGGGGGCGCCAGGCAAAGGGCAGCAGGACCAGGGCCGCGATCGCCCAGCGCGCCGCGGCAAAGGCGATCGGCGGGATATCGGCACGCAGGCCGCGCACCAGCACCGTGTTGGACGACCACAGCATGCCGCAGGCGACCAGCGCGACGGCGGCAAGCGCCAGCCTGGCGCGCTCACCAGACGGCAGCCCCCCGGCGGCGCCGGCCGGCGGCTGTGGGGATCGGTGCGGGCGGGGGGGAACGGG
>JAQCLG010000181.1 GCA_027592745.1 Pseudomonadota bacterium
AACCAGCTTGGCGACAAAGCCGACCATGCACTAACATTGAAACCGGACCAGTCAGCGAGGGCAGGTCACGGCTCTTGGGCGAATTCTGACGAGGTAGCCGGCAAATATAAATTTCTCCTCCGCCGGGGTCACGAGAGCGCACTTGCCGACGAGGGAGAGGCTGCCATTCGATCTGATGGAGAGTATGTCTCCGCGTTGGAGTTCCAGAGCATCAAGCTCGGCTCGGTCGAAGGATGCAAACTTCAAATCTGTGGTGTCTAGAACGCCGTCGCCGATGTTCGGGATGCGTATTACGCCGGTGCCAGGGGTGTCGTAGCCGCACTTTCGAGATGTCCCGTACCTCGGCTTATCGATCAGCGCGTACAGTCGAACCTGCCTCCAGCCTTCGGCCAATCCCGATGATCTCTCAGGAGGAGACGGCTGCTTGGCTGAGAGCTTGCCCTCAAAGACGTCCTTCAGGACAGCTTGGCGATAGACCTTCAGTTGCTCGCGCGCGGTCTTCAGGCTCTCGACGCCCTTGTCCAGTTCGGAGAACAGCTCCTCGATCTTCGCGACGATGCGGCGCTGCTCGCTGAGGGGCGGGAGACCTACCTCTATGGGATACACATCGTCGCGGCTCAGACTCGGGATAGCTGTCGATTTGTCGAGCTGGTCAAGGCGCAAGGATTTCAACAGGTAGTAAACGAATTTCGAGTCTAGGAACTCGCTATGCCTCACGTGATAGGCGGTATCTATGGTCCAGAAACTGGTCGGCGCCCACACGACATTTCCTGCTGCGCCCTTCCTACCAACTACGATCCCTGGCCCAACAACAAGGTGCGTGTCATGTGAGCCGACGACACCTGCGGAACCGTAGACCGGGACTCTTCCCTCTTGATTTCGCTGTGATGCGGATAGTGCCTTGCCGTACTCAAGCGACAGGACATCGCGAAGTGCGACAACTGCCCATCCAGGAGAAATTTGTTCCAACCTGCTCACTCTTGGGTGCTCACGCCGCCAGCACCCCGTTCAGTTCATCCAGCACCCCGTCCATCCCATCGCCGAAGAGCTGGTACATGCGGCCGAGGCCGCCCCTGGCGTCGAAGGGAGCCATGTCGAGGTCGTCGCGGTCGATGTGGACGGAGGCGGCGACATAGTCGCGGATCATGCGCAGCCAGTCCACCTGCTCCTGCGTGAACTTCGGGCCGGTGCCGCTGTGGCGGGCCATGATCCAGTCCTGGAAGTTGCGGCGCACGGTGTCGGGGAAGGGTGCGATCGCGGCGTCGAGGCCGCAGACGCGGCGGATCAGCGCAACGAGCGCGGTGAGTTCCGAGCCGGGATCGCGGTCCCTGGCCTCGTCGAGCAGGGCATAGGCGCTCCAGACACGCAGCGGGGCGAGGTTCGGGCGGTCGGCCTTCAGGCGGTCGAGCACGGCGCTGATCATGGCGTAGGTGACCTCGGCGCGGCGCGCGGGCTGGCGGTAGAAGATGGTGATCGCCTCGATCTCGTCGCGGTTGGTTTCCATCCAGGATGCGAAGTCGGCGGTGAGCGCCCTGGCGTTCTCCTCGCTGTCGCCCGCCCATTCGGCGCGGATAACGCTGTCCAGGTGGTCGTGGACGACGGTCTGCTCCTTCTCCCGGCGGATGCCGTCGATCAGCGCTATGAAGGGGCCGGTGAACACCTCGGCGGCGGCACCGACGAGGCGGTCGCGGGCCAGGGTGCGGTGCGCGTCGGTGATCGGAAGCTCGCCCGCGTCGCGCTTTGCCTCGGCCTCGATGCGGTCGGGGTCGAGGGCGACGAGCAGGTCGCCGACAATGGTGGAAAGCTGCCTGCCGCCGGCGGCCGTGGCGATACGGGCCTTCTCGCGGTCGTCGAGCTGGCGGTCCAGGCGGGCGAGGCGGCCGGCGAGCGAACTCACCGTGTCGTCGTCGCGGTGGCCCATCATCACCGAGGTGGCGAGATCGAGTAGCGGGACGGAGGGTTTCGTGACCAGCGGCTGGCTCGGGGTCTTGAGCGAGGCGGTGACGCCCACGGCATCGACGATGACGTAGTGGGTCTTGGCGCCCGCTGCGGAAGGGGTGACCTTGCGCAGACCGTCGCCATCGAGCGTGCGGGTGCCGCGGCCCTTCATCTGCTCGAAGTAGCTGCGGCTCTTCACGTCGCGCATGAACAGCAGGCATTCGAGCGGTCGCACGTCGGTGCCGGTGGCTATCATGTCGACGGTGACGGCGATGCGCGGGTTGTACTCGTTGCGGAACTGGGCGAGCACCGACCTTGGGTTTTCCTCGGTGGCGCCGTAGGCCTCCTCCTCGTCCTGGGTTTCCCAGCGCTTGGCGCGGCTCAGGCGCTCGCGGCGCTCGACGTCCTGGCCCGCCTTGATGAGGCCGCCGCGCTTCGAACGCTCGGTCTCGATGACGTAGATCTCGTTGCCGACGTTGACGCCGTCGGCGACGGCGCGTTCGTGGTCGTATTCGCTGACGACGTTCTTCTCGAAGAAGCCGTAGGTGCGGGCGTCGGGCGTGGCGGTCAGCCCGACGAGGTGGGCATCGAAGTATTCCAGCACCTGGCGCCAGAGGCCCTAGATCGAGCGGTGGCACTCGTCGATCACGATGAGATCGAAGAACTCGGGCGGCACCTTCGGGTTGTAGACGACGGGCACCGGCGGCCTTCCCCTGGCGAGCTGCTCGGCAATGACGTGGTCCTCGGCGGCTTCGTCGATCTCCTCGTCCTTGAGGATGGCGTACATGCGCTGGATCGTGCTGATGCAGACCTCGGTGTCGGTCAGCACATGGCGGGAGGCCAGTCGACGGACGTTGTAGAGCTGGGTGAAGGGGCGGTTGTCGTCGCTGGGGACGAAGTTGACGAACTCCTGCTCGGCCTGCTCACCGAGGTTACGGGTATCGACAAGGAAGAGCACGCGGCCGATGCGGGAGTGCTTGAGCAGGCGATAGACCGAAGTGATCGCCGTGTAGGTCTTGCCCGACCCGGTCGCCATCTGGATCAGCGCGCACGGGCGGTCCTGACGAAAGGATTCCTCCAGGTTCTCGATGGCGTCGATCTGGCAGCGGCGCAGCCCGGTGTGCGGCAGCGCCGGAAGATCGTGCAGGCGGGCGCGAAGGGACTGCGCCTCGGCGAACCAGCGGCCGAGCGTTTCGGGGCGGTGGAAGGTGAAGACCTCGCGCGAGCGAGGGTGGGGATCGCGGCCGTCGGTGAAGCGGGTGAGGGTGCCGGTGGCCTCGTAGACGAAGGGCAGTGGCGGATGGTCCTTGAGGTACTTCTTTGCCGCAGCGGCATAACCGCGGGACTGTTCCTCAACCATCGTGATCTTGTGGCCCATGGTATCGGGCTTGGCCTCGATCACGCCAACGGGCTGACGGTCGACAAGGAGAAGATAATCGACGGGGCCGATGTCGGTTTGGTACTCGCGCACGGCGATGCCCGGTCCGGCGGAGAAGTCGAGGGCCTTGAAGGCCTGCACCTTCCAGCCGGCCTCGACGAGACGGGCGTCGATCCTGTCGCGCGCGATCTGCTCGGGATTCTGATTCGGTTCAGCCATGCGCGCCCCTTCGGGCGCGGAGTGTACCGGCACGATACAGGCTTGGGTAGAACTGTGCGTGGTCGCCGCATCCCGCGAGTGCCGGCAGGTCTGGATGCCCGCCTGCGCGCGCATGAGGAGAGTTGGAAAGGGCGGACCAGGCCGGTTCCCCTTCCGCTCAGCCTCCCGTGACGCTCATGTGGCGGGCCACGGCGGGTTTGTTGTTGCGGCGGTCGATGACGAAATCGTGGCCCTTGGGCTTGCGGCCGATGGCCTCGTGGATGGCGGCGATCAGGAGTTCGTCGCCCTCGCTGGCGCGCAGGGGTTCGCGCAGGTCGGCGGCGTCGTCCTGGCCCAGGCACATGTAGAGCGTGCCGGTGCAGGTCAGGCGCACCCGGTTGCAGGATTCGCAGAAGTTGTGGGTCATCGGCGTGATGAAGCCCAGCCGGCCGCCGGTCTCGCGGACCTCGACGTAACGGGCCGGGCCGCCGGTGCGGTAGGGGATCTCGTCAAGCGTCCACTTCTGTTGCAGGCGGCCGCGCACCAGGGAAAGCGGCAGGTACTGGTCGGTGCGGTCGCCGTCGATGTCGCCCAGCGGCATGGTCTCGATCAGGGTGAGGTCATAGCCGCGGTCGCCGCACCACTTGAGCAGGGTGTCGATCTCGTCCTCGTTGACACCCTTCATGGCGACGGCGTTGATCTTGACGGCAAGGCCGGCGCGTTCGGCGGCGGCCAGGCCCTCCATCACCTTGTCGTAGTTGCCCCAGCGGGTGATCGCCTTGAAGCGGTCGCGGTCGATGGTGTCGAGCGAGACGTTGATGCGGCGCACGCCGGTGTCGGCGAGCTCGTCGGCGAAACGCGAGAGCTGGCTGCCGTTGGTCGTGACCGTGAGTTCCTCCAGCCCGCCGCCGCCCAGGTGGCGGCCCAGGCTGCGGAAGAGCTGCATGATGTTCTTGCGCACCAGGGGTTCGCCGCCGGTGATGCGGATCTTCTTCGTGCCCAAGCCGACGAAGGCGCTGCCCAGACGGTCGAGCTCCTCCAGGGTCAGCAGGTCCTTCTTGGGCAGGAAGGTCATGTCCTCGGACATGCAGTAGACGCAGCGGAAGTCGCAACGGTCGGTGACCGAGATGCGGATGTAGTCGATCGTGCGACCGAAGGGATCGACAAGCTGGGGCATGCTGCAAACCTGTGCCGGTTTTTGGAAAGCCTGGCCTCACCATATAGGACGCCCGGCGGATGGGGCAATGGTGGGAGGGGATGGCGGGGCGGAGATGGCGGGGCGGGTTCCCCTTTTCTCCTCACCCCTGCGCACGCAGGGGTCCAGGGTGGCAGGCGCGGACGGTCAGGATGGGTCGAAGCCCAGTGTCGGCGCCAGGTCCGCCCAGCGCGGATTGCCTTCCTCGATCAGTTGCAGCTTCCACGCCCGCTTCCACTTCTTCAGGCGCTTCTCGCGGGCGATCGCGTCGGCCAGCCAGTCGTACTCCTCCAGGTGCACCAGTCGGTGTACGCCGTAGCGCTCCGTGAAACCGGGCAATGCATCGCTGCGGTGCTCGTGGAGACGGCGCACGATGTCACGCGTGACCCCGACGTAAAGCGTGCCGTTGCGTGCGCTGGCGAGAATGTAGACGTAGCCCTTCATCGGCGGCGAGCCTGCGACAAAGGGATGAGCGTGTCACCCTGGACCCCTGCGTGCGCAGGGGTGAGGAGATTTTTTGGCCGGTGCACGAAGGCGATTGTGGGGCGGTGCGGAACCTGTTTCTGTGCGCGGCGCAATCCTGGCGGCGGAGACCGGAACGATGGCGGATGAGGGGCTGAAGCAGACGCACTGGCTGGCGCCGATGCTGGCGCCGCGGTCGGTGGCGCTGGTGGGGGCTTCGCCGCGGGCCGGGAGCGTGGGTGCGGCCATGGTGGACGTGCTGGCCGGCGGCGGTTTCGAGGGCGGGATCTGGCCGGTCAATCCGCGTTACGAGGCGATCGGCGAACGCACCTGTTACCCCGGGCTCGATGCGCTGCCGGGGGCGCCCGACCTGGCCGTGCTGTCGGTCGCCAGCCACCGCATGGAGGAGACCCTGGCCGGCGCGATCCGGGCGGGGGCGAGGAGTGCGGCGATCTTCGATCCCTGCATGATGGAAGGCGACAGCGAGCCGCGCCTTCTGGAGCGCCTGAAGGCGATGGCGCGGGAGGCGAACCTGCCGGTGTGCGGCGGCAACGGCATGGGGTTCTACGCCTACACGAACAAGACCTTCGTCTCCTTCCAGGCGCCGCTGCAGACGGTGCCGGGGGGCATATCGCTGTTCTGTCATTCCGGCTCGGTCTTCGTGCTGCTGGCCAATGCCGACCGGCGCTACCGCTTCAACCTCGTGACGAGCCAGGGCCAGGAGATCAACGGCTCGGTCGCGGCCTACATGGACTGGGCGCTTGACCAGCCCGAGACGCGGGTGCTGGCGCTGTTCGTCGAGACGGTGCGCGACCCGGAAGCCTTCGTCGCGGCGCTGGAGAAGGCGCGGGCCAGGGACATTCCGGTGGTCATCAACAAGGTCGGACGCACGGAGGCCTCGGCGGCGCTGGCGCGCAGCCATTCGGGCGCCATCGCAGGCTCGGACGCGGCCTTCCAAGCGATCGTCGAGCGCCACGGCGCGGTGCGCACCGACGACCTCGACGGCCTGATGGCGACGGCCCAGTTCCTGGCCGCGGCACCGCCGCTGGGCGAGGGCGGACTTTCCGCGGTGCTCGATTCCGGCGGCCTGCGCGAGGGCCTGATCGACCTAGCCGAGGAGATGGGCGTGCCGCTGACGGTGCTGGCGCCGCAAACCGTGACGCGGCTCAAGACCTTCCTGCCGCCGATCCTGGAGCCGGTGAACCCGCTCGATGCGGCAGGGCCGCTCAACGAGAGTTTCAACGACGTCATCGCAGAGGGCATGGACACGCTGGCGGCCGATCCCGGCACCGCGGCGCTGTTCGTGGAGGTGCATGCCGACGACCGCTTTGCCTACGCGCCCGAGCTGCTGGAACAGGTCAAGGGGCTGCCGGCGCGCACGGGCCTGCCGGTCGCCTTCGTCTCGAGTGTCGCCCAGGTCGCCAATCCGGTGCTGGCGGACGACTTCGCCGATGCCGGGGTGCCGGTGATCAACGGCGCGCGTGCGGCGCTGATCGCGGTGCGCGCGGGGTTCCGCCTGCGCGACCGGCGGCGCGCCGCCGAGGAGCTGGCA
>JAQCLG010000182.1 GCA_027592745.1 Pseudomonadota bacterium
CGCCAAGGCTGCGCAACCCTCTCCCACAAGGGGAGAGGGGGTATGTTGGCAGCGTCAGAGGAGAGCAAGATGACGAGCATCGGCTGTGTGGAGAGTCTCTGGCGGTATCCCGTCAAGAGCATGAGGGGCCAGGAGCTCGAGCAGGTGTTCGTGGGGTATGCGGGCATCCTGGGCGACCGGCTGTTTGCTTTCGCCAGCGCCAAGAGCCCGCCGGGCTTTCCCTACCTGACGGGGCGCGAGAACCGGGCGATGGTGACCTGGGCGCCGCGCTTCGTCTTTCCCGAACGGGCGTTGCTGCCGCCCAACCTCGAGGCGGCGCGCGAACTCGATCCGGTTCTCACGCCGGCGCCGCCGGCGGCGGGCGACATGGCGCTGGAGGTGGTGCTGCCCGACGGGCGGGTGATGGGGATCGACGATCCGGCCCTGGCGCGCGAGCTGGGCAGCGACCTGCCGGTGTTGCGTTCGGACAAGGCGATCACCGACTGCCGGCCGGTCTCGCTGTTTTCGGTGCAGACGGCGGCGCGGCTGGGCGAGGAACTGGGGCGCCCGGTCGACAAGCGGCGCTTCCGTGCCAACCTCTATCTCGATCTTGCCGGCACCGCGGGGTTTGCCGAGGACGGCCTGGCCGGACGCACGCTGCGTATCGGCAAGGAGGTCCTGGTCCGTGTCATCGACCGCGATCCGCGCTGCGCCATGATCACGCTCGACCCCGACAGCGGCGAGCGCGACTTCGACGTGTTGAAGACGGTGACGGCCGGACACGAGGGGTTCGCCGGGGTCTATGGCGCGGTGCTGGCCGAGGGCATCGTGCGGGCGGGCGATGCCGTGGAGCTGGCAGACTAGGGATGAGGCCGCAGCCTTGGCGCGGGCCGGGCGCGACCCCATACTGGAAGGCATGAGCAGCGATTACCTGGTGCAGCCCGATCCCGCCGACCCGCGCCTGACGCGGCGCGTCACCGGGCGCGACCACGAGGGCCGGGAGGTCGAGACCTCGGTGACGATGGAGCGGCCGCTGACCCTGTTCCTCAACGGCCAGGAGATCGTCACCATGATGACGATCGGCGACCATCCCGACTGGCTGGCGGTGGGTTACCTGCTGAACCAGAACATGCTGCGGAGCGACGATACCGTCACCGCCATCGACTTCGACGAGGAGCTCGAGACCGTGGTGGTGCGCACGGCGCGGGCGACCGACTACGAGGACAAGCTCAAGAAGAAGACGCTGACCAGCGGCTGCGCCCAGGGCACGGTGTTCGGCGACCTGATGGAGGAGCTGGAGGACGTGCGGCTGGACGCCGGCGCGCGGGTCCACACCTCCTGGCTCTACGATCTGTCGAAGACGATCAATACGACGCCCAGCCTCTACCTGGAGGCCGGCGCTATCCACGGCTGCGTGCTCTGCTGGGGGCACAGGCCACTGGTCTACATGGAAGACGTCGGGCGCCACAACGCGGTCGACAAGATCGCGGGCTGGATGTTCCTGGAAGGCGTGGGTGCCGCCGACAAGCTGCTCTACACCACCGGGCGCCTGACCAGCGAGATGGTGATCAAGACGGCCAAGATGGGCATTCCGGTGCTGGTCTCGCGCTCGGGTTTCACGGCCTGGGGCGTCGACCTGGCGCGCCAGCTCGGCATGACGCTGATCGGTCGCATGAAGGGGAAACGCTTCCTGGTGCTCTCGGGGCAGGAGCGTGTGGTATGGGACGCCGATCCGGCGAGCGTGGCCGAAGAGCCGCGCGGCCAGCGGCGCAAGGGGAGCGTGGAAGACGATGCAGCCTGAAGACCTGGGCAATGGCGTGGTCGGTGTCGTGCTGGCCGGCGGCCTGGCCCGCCGCATGGGCGGCGGCGACAAGGGCCTGCTGGAACTGGCCGGGCGGCCGATCCTCGACCATGTGCTCGAGCGGCTGCGGCCGCAGGTGCGTCTGTGCGCGCTCAACGCCAACGGCGATCCCGGCCGGTTTGCCCGCTGGGGCCTGCCGGTCGCGGCCGACGTGCTGCCGGACAACCCCGGGCCGCTGGTCGGCGTGCTGACCGGCATGGACTGGACGGTCGCCAACCTGCCGGGGCTGGAGTGGATCGTCACCGTGCCGACCGACGCGCCCTTCCTGCCGCGCGACCTGGTGGCGCGGCTGCTGGCGGCGGTGCAGCAGGAGGGTGCCGAGATGGCCTGCGCGACCTCGGGCGGCCAGCGCCATCCCGTGATCGGGCTGTGGCCGGTGGCGCTGCGCACCGACCTGCGCCAGGCGATGATCTTCGAGGGCGTGCGCAAGGTCGATGCCTGGACCGGGCGGCACAAGGTCGCCGATGTCGACTTCGGCACGGAACCGGTCGATCCCTTCTTCAACGCCAACCGGCCAGAGGACCTGGACGAGGCGCAACGGGCGCTGACCGCGGGCGCCTGAACGGCGAGTCGCCTTTGCAGGCGGGGCGGGCTAGCCTTCGCCATGCTTGGGGAATGGCGGCGAGTCGCGTCCGCCGTGGCGGCGACGGTTCTGCTCTGGGGGTGTGCGACACCCGCGGTCGAGACCGATGCGCCCGATTACAGCACCACCGCCTATGTCTATGACGTCAGCCTGTGCAACGCCGCCGATCTGGTGCGCAACACCGCCGAGGGCACGGTCGAGATCGCCAAGGGGGTGGCGATGGGTTTCCTCTACGGCGCGGCGGTCCTTGCGCAGAATCCACGGAGCGACCTCGGCGTCGTGGTGGCCGGCGGCGTCATCGGCACGGTGGGCGGTGTCGGCTACGGCCTCTACAAGGCGGTCGAACAGGTCGACCTTTCGGTCGATGCCTGCATGGAGCGCGAGGGCTTCCGCCTTGCCGGCGATGCCGGCGCGCTCTGAACCCTGCCGGCTGCCATGAACCTCGACGCGGCGGTGGTCGCCGCCATCGTCGCGATCTTCGTGCTGGCGGGCTTCGTCAAGGGCGTGGTCGGTCTGGGCCTGCCGACGGTGGCGGTCGCCCTGCTGACGCTGACCATCGGCGTCAAGGACGCGATGGCGCTGATGCTGGTGCCGTCCTTTGTCACCAATCTCTGGCAGGCGGTCGCGGGCGGCAGGCTGGGCGCGATCCTGGCGCGCTTCTGGAGCCTGCTGGCCGCGGTCTGCCTGGGCGTCTGGCTGGGCACCGCGGTGCTGGCCACGGCCGATCCGCGCCTGCTGACGGGCGCGCTGGGCGTCCTGCTGGCGCTGTATGCCGGCTGGGGGCTGGTCGCACCCAGGGTGCCCTCGCCGGCGCGCCACCAGCGCTGGCTGGCGCCGCTGACCGGCCTGCTCAACGGCCTGGTGACCGGGCTGACCGGCACCTTCGTGGTGCCCGCGGGCCTCTACTTCCAGGCGCTGGGCCTCCAGCGCGACCTGCTGGTCCAGACGATGGGCGTGCTGTTCTGCGTCTCGACCGCCGCGCTGGGTGCGGCCATGGCCGGGCGCGGCATGATGGATACCGAACTGGGGCTGACCTCGCTCGCTGGTCTCGTGCCCGCGCTGGCCGGCATGTGGGCGGGCCAGAAGCTGCGCCGGCGCCTGGACGAGGGCACCTTCCGCCGCGTCTTCCTGCTGGCGCTGCTGCTGCTGGGCCTGTGGCTGGTGGGGCGCGCCTTGACCTGATCGGATGCACCGGGATGAAGACGGGCCTGAGCAGGTAGCGCCGGGCGATCTGGCCGTAGCCCCTGAAGTGGTAGTCGCCGGAATGGGCGAGCAGGGCGGCGCGGTTGGCGCGGAAGAAGGCGGGGATCTGGTACCAGGGCATCGCGGGGAAGAGGTGGTGCACCAGGTGCATGTTGTTGAAGAGGTAGAGCAGGCCCCAGACCTTGTTGGATTCCACGATGGCGACACGCTCGCCGGCTTTCGTGCCGTAGCGGTGCTCGATCAGGGCGCGCAGCATGGAGAGGCTGAAGCCGGGATAGACCATGAAGAGGTAATACTCCCAGATCGCCATGCCGCAGACGGCGCTGACGAACCACAGCACCACGCCAAGCCCGGCGAAGAAACCCAGCCAGACCGGGACGTCGGAGAAGTCGCCGCGGCGCAGCTTGGCGGTCTCGATCTGGAGGAGGTTCCAGGTGCGCAGGAAGGGCGAGATCAGCAGACGGCCGAGGAAGGTCTGGCTGAAGATCAGCACCGCCTTCCAGGGGCGGGAGTAGCGCGCCCAGTCCTCCTGGCGGTGGTAGGCGCTCTCGGGGTCCTCGCTGGGGAAGGTGAGCACGGTGTTGCGGTGGTGGCGGGTGTGGGCGCGCCGGTAGAGCTCGAAGGGGAACCAGCCCGAGATCGGCGGCCAGACGATGGCCGTGCGCAGCCAGCCCGGGATCGAACGCCAGCCGTGAATTGCCTCGTGCTGGAGCGAAAAGTGGAGGGCGAGCACGTAACCGCCCAGAAGCATCAGGAGGGGCCAGGGGATGGCCTCGTGGAAGATGACCAGGACGAACCAGGCCGCGTACATGGCGGCGGCGAGCAGGAAGGTCGGCCCCTCGATACGCCAGAACCAGCCCGTGCGCGCGGTTGGTTCGACGAGGGAGCGGGCGAGGCTGAAGTGGGAGGCTGCCATGGCGCAGGCTCTAGCCCGGCGCCGGGCAGTCGGTGACGATGGGGCCGGCGACGGCGTTGAGTTCGGCGACCGTGGGCCACCAGGGGCTCGCCTGGAGGGTGCAGGTGAAGTCACGGCGGAAGGCCTCCAGGCCGTCGCGGCCGGGCTGCCAGTCGGCCTCCATGAAATCCCAGGCCTGCTCCATGTGACCGCTGTAGATGAGGTCGAGCATGACGCGCCAGAGCTCGGGGTCCATGTCGTCGCTGCCCCAGGCGTCGCTCTCGGCGATGCGCGCGGCGCCGCTGGCCAGTTCCGCGGGCGAGGGGGCGGGGGCGGCCATCAGCCCGGGTGCGCCGACATAGGCCCGGCCGTCTCAGCGCCAGACGACACGCGGCGCGGGGGAATCGGCAAAGGAAGTGTTCCAGTAGGCAAAGGACATGTCGTTGCTCTCGACCTCCAGTGCCGGCGTGCTGTCGAGATTGACGAAGGCGGCACCGGCATCCCAGGTCTCGAGCACGCCCGAAAGCGTGATCTCTGGACCCAGGGAATAGACGTAGTAGGTCGAGCAGCAGTGGGCGCCGCCGGAGTATTCCATGGCGATGAGATCGGGCACGCCGTCGCCGCTGACGTCGCTGCCCAGGGGCACGCCCGGACCCCAGTCGCCGTCGACCTCGAAGCGGTAGCCGCCGATGCTGGTCACCAGTTCCCAGTCGCGGAAGATCGAGAGGACCTCGGTATAGAGATCCTCGAAACGGGCAATGCCGATCTGGGTGTTCTCGTCGACGATCCAGGTGCGGTTGCCCCAGACCTCCTGGTCGGTGCCGTCTTCCCCGTCCCCGGCAAGGGCGGGCAGGGCGCAGGCGGCGGCAAGGGCGAGGGCGGTCGGCAACAGGCGGCGAAACGGCATCGTCATCCTCGGTCAGGGCGCGGCAGCGTGGCACAGGGCCATCATCGGGAGGAGGAATGATGGCATCGGCAAGTCGTCGAGGCGAGTGCCGGCTGTGGGAAATCCGTGACGATCCGATCACGGGAAGCCGCTTATCGGGTCTCGTGACAAGGCGTTGGGTGTGCCCTAGCGTCAAAAAACCTGCAAAGGTCCCGGCCGACGTCGAGACCCCTTGCGACACAACCTGACATCGGTGGGGCACCATGATCACACGTCGTCGTTCGCTTGGAATACTCGGCTCTCTGGCGGCGGTCGCCGCGGCGCCGCGCACCGGCCTGGCACAATCGGGCCAGCCGCTGGTCTTCGTCGCCTGGGGCGGTTCGACCCAGGAAGGCCAGGCCAAGGCCTGGGGCGATCCCTTCACGGCCCAGACCGGCATTCCGGTGCTGCTCGACGGGCCGACCGACTACGGCAAGATCGCCGCCATGGTCGAGGCCGGCAGCGTCGACTGGGACGTGGTCGACGTGGAGCACGACTTTGCCATCTATGCCGGCGACGCGGGCATGCTGGAGCCGCTCGACTGGTCGCTGATCAACCGCGACGAGCTCGATCCGCGCTTCGTCACCGACTATTCGTTCGGCAGTTTCTACTTCTCGTTCGTGCTGGGCTTCCAGAACGGCGCCTTCGAGGAGAAGCCGCAGACCTGGGCCGACATGTTCGACCTGGAGCGGTTCCCCGGCAAGCGCGGCTACTACCAGTGGTCGACCGCGGGCGTCTACGAGCTGGCGCTGCTGGCCGATGGCGTGGCGCCCGAGGACCTCTATCCGCTCGACGTCGACCGGGCACTGGCCAAGCTCGACACGATCAAGAGCGAGATCGTGTGGTGGGGCTCGGGCGCTGCCGGCCAGCAACAGCTGGCCTCCGGAGAGACGCCGATGGGCATGTACTGGAACACCCGCGTCCACGTCCTGCAGACCGAAGGCGAGGACGTCGGCATTTCCTGGGAGCAGAACATGGCTGCGGCCGACATGCTGGTCGTGCCCAAGGGGACCAGGAACAAGGAAGCCGCGATGCAGTTTCTCGCCATCGCGGGCAGCGCCGAGGGCCAGGCCGAGATGTCGCGCCTGCTGGGCCTGGCGCCGACCAACCTCAAGTCGCTGGAACTGCTCGACGACG
>JAQCLG010000183.1 GCA_027592745.1 Pseudomonadota bacterium
CACCCTGCTTGCGCTGGGCCTCTACGTCGTGCTGACCGCCCATGCGGCGTTCCGGCGCGGCAAGGGCAAGATCGCCGCTCCGGCAACCACGGGCGAGGAGAACTTCGAGCGGGCTCTGCGCATCCAGCTCAACACCGCCGAGCAGCTGTTGCTGTTCCTGCCCGCCATGTGGCTGGCGGGCCTCTATGCATCCTGGGGCTGGTCTGGATCGGCGCCCGGGCCTTCTATACCTGGAGCTACCAGCGTGCGCCTGCCTCGCGCGGGCCGGGTTTCATCGTCGGTCTGGCTGCGGCCATGACCCTGTGGCTGATCGCCCTGATCGGCGTTCTCTTCAACCTCTAGGACATCCATGACCGCCTTCCCGCACCTCTTCTCGCCGATCACCGTCGGGCCCAAGACCTTCCGCAACCGCGTCTTCTCGACCGGGCACATGACCTGCCTGCTCGACCACAACCAGGAGCCGGATGCGCGTTTCGTGGCCTACCACGAATCCCGGGCGCGCGGCGGCGCCGGCCTGATCATCACCGAGGCGGCAAAGCTCCATCCCTCCACGGGCAAGCGCAACCTGGATGCCTCCAACGACGGCTGCATCCCCGGCTACCGCCGCGTCGCCGAGGCGGTGCAGAAACACGGCTGCGCCATCTTCGGCCAGCTCGGCCATTCCGGCATCTACGGCGTCACCACGGGCGACGGCAGCCTGGGCGTGGCCTACGGACCCTCGCAGGCGCGCGCCGAGCGCACCCACAACGTCTCGCGCGAGATGCCGCGGGCCTTCGTGCGCGAGATCATCGCGGCCTATGGCAGTGCCGCAGGGCGCATGAAGAAGGCGGGCCTGGACGGCGTCGAGATCCTGGCCAGCCACAGCCTGCTGCCGGCGCAGTTCATCAACCCCAATCTGAACCGGCGCACGGACGAATACGGCGGCTCCTTCGAGAACCGCATGCGTTTCCTCAACGAGACCATCGCCGCCGTGCGCGAAAACGTCGGCCACGACATCGTGGTCGGCGTGCGCATCTCGGGCGACGAGCTGATCGCCGACGGCGCCGATCCCGACGAGCTGATGGAGGTCTGCCGCATCGTCGGCAACGCGGGCAGCATCGACTATCTCAACGTCATCGCCGGTTCGATGCTGGGCCTCTCGGGCTCGATCCACGTCGTGCCGCCGATGAACGTCGAGGCGGGATATCTGGCACCCATGGCCGAGGCTGTGAAGAAGCTGGTGCCGATCCCCGTTCTGGTCGCCGGGCGCATCAACCAGCCCCAGGAGGCCGAGCGCATCCTGGCCACCGGCCAGGCCGACATGTGCGGCATGACCCGCGCCCAGATCGCCGACCCCGAGATGGCCAACAAGGCGCGCGAGGGGCGCACCGACGACATCCGCGCCTGCATTGCCTGCAACCAGGCCTGCATCGGCCACATGCAGATGGGCCTGGGCATCTCCTGCATCCAGCGCCCCGAGACCGGGCGGGAACTGGACTACGAGGTCAAGCAGCCGGCAGCGGCGCCGCGCACCGTGATCGTTGCCGGCGGCGGCCCCGCCGGCATGAAGGCGGCGGCCGTGGCGGCCGAACGCGGCCATCGCGTGATCCTCTGCGAAAAGGCGTCCCGGCTCGGTGGCCAGGCCCTGCTCGCCCAGGAGCTGCCCGGGCGGGCCGAGTTCGGCGGCATCGTCACCAACCTGGCGCGCGAGATGGCCCGCCATGGCGTCGAGGTCCGTCTCAATACCGAGGTCACCCGCGCCATGATCGAGGCCGAAGGCGCCGGCGCGGTGATCGTGGCGACCGGGGCCCTGCCCTGGCGGCCCGAGATCGAGGGCGAGGACGAGGCCCACCTGGTCGATGCCTGGGCGGTGATCCGGGGCGAGGCCAATGTCGGCGGCCGTGTCGTGATCGCCGACTGGCGCTGCGACTGGATCGGGCTGGGCCTGGCCGAGAAGCTGGCGCGCGACGGCTGCAAGGTCACTTTGGCGGTCAACGGCTACATGCCCGGCCAGACGATCCAGATGTACGTGCGCGACCGCTGGATCGGCGACCTGCACAGGCTGGGCGTGGAGACGATCCCCTATGCCCGCCTGTTCGGCGCCGATGCCACCAGCGCCTACCTGCAGCACGTCACCAGCGGCGAGCCGATCATCGTCGAGGAGGTCGACACCATCGTCACGGCGCTGGGCCATCACAGCGTCACCGGCCTGGCCGACAGCCTGGAGGACTGGGAGGGCGAGGTGCTGATGGCAGGCGACTGCCTCTCTCCGCGGACCTGCGAGGAAGCGGTATTCGAGGGCCTGAAGGCCGGCGTGGCGGTCTGAGCCCATGGCGCGGTCCTTCGATGCGGTGGTCGTCGGCGCCGGCCTGATCGGCCTGTTCGCCGCGTGGAACCTTGCCCGGCGCGGCAAGACCGTTCTGGTCGCCGAGCGCGGCACCATCGCCTGCGGCACGACGGGAGCCTCGTTCGCCTGGCTCAACGCCACCAGCAAGACCGAACCCGACTACCACCGCCTCAATGCCGAGGGCCTGGCCCGCCATCTCGAACTCGCCCGTCTGTGGGGCGAGCGGACCATGGGCATGGGCGGTGCGGGCGTTCTCACCTGGGGCGAGCCGGAGGCCACGATCACGCTCGACGACCTTGCCCATCAGGCGCTGGCGCTCAAGGACCTCCACTACCCCTGTCTGTGGCTCGATCGCGACGAACTTCCCGCCTTCGAGCCTCGAGTCGCCTTCGGCGGCATGGCCGAGGGGCTGTTTGCCCCGCGCGACCGCTGGCTCGATGCACCGATTCTGGCCCGCCATCTTGCCCGCGAAATCGCGGCGGCCGGCGGAGAGGTGCGCGAGGACGCCCCGGTCACCGCCATCGCCCGCAACGCCTCGGGCGCCATCGAGGGTGTCACCGTGGCGGGTCAGACCCTCGCCTGCTCCCAGGTGCTGCTGGCGGCCGGTCCCGGCACGCCGGAAGCCATCGCCATGGCGGGCGAGGAGGCCGCCGCGCTGGTGCCGGTCAGGCGTGTGCCCGGTCTGCTCGTCACCCTGCCGGCCGACGGCGCGCGCACCATCGTCAACCATATCCTCTATGCCCCCGATCGCGGCAACTTCCACATCCGGCCGATGGCCGACGGCAGCCTGCTGCTGGGCGACGATGCCGTCGACGCCATGATCGGCGACGGCAACGATCCCGCCCTGCTGCCCGCAGCGGTCCGTGCCCTGCTGGAGGTCGCGGCGGGCCACCTGCCCGACCTGCTGGTCGCCGATCTGCTGCCCCATGCCCGGGCCGCCGTGGGCGTGCGCCCGGTGCCCGGCGACGGCCGCACCATCGCCGGCGCCCTGCCCGGCATCGACGGCCTCTTTGTTGCCGCCACCCACAGCGGCATCACGCTGGCGCCCCTGTTGGGCGAACTGCTGGCCGGCGAAATGATCGACGGCAGCCGCGCCCCCCTGCTCGCCAACTTCCGTCCGGAACGTTTCGCCAGCGGCTGACTCAGGTCTTGTCGCGTTTCTCGCGCGCCGCGGCGATCGCCTCTTCGCTGGCGCTCTGCGAGTAGTTCATCGAGGTGTTGCCGACCGCTCCGCCCGAGACGATGAAGGTCATCGCCTCGTCGAAGGTCCAGGTCGTGGAGACCACATTGCGCACCGGCACGATCTCGAGATAACCGCTGGTCGGATTGGGCGTCGTCGGCACATAGACGGCAGCCAGTTCCTCGCCGGTATCGGCGTCGGTCAGCGTGCGGGTGACAAAACCGATCGCCTTCATCTCCGGGGTCGGGAAATCGATCAGGACGACGCGCTGGACCTCGCCGGTGTCCTGGCGCAACACGTCGAGAAGCTGGCGCACGGACCCGTAGATCGTTTGCACGATGGGGATGCGGCGCATCAGCGTCTCGAAGGCCTCGATCACGCGCCGGCCAATCCACCACCGGGGCGTCGCTGTCATGCGCACCCAACGCTGCCATAATGGTGTGAAATGCTTCACTTGGCAAGACTCCATGGCTGATCGCCCGCGCTACGATTGCGACCTGCGGTTCCCCTCCCGCGCCTTCGTTCCGGGCCGTATGCCCCATCCCCGCAGGACAGCCGCAAACCCAGGCAGCGGGCCGCTTCCGGACGATCACGGCCAGGAACCGGACGGACCGGGCGAGCGCGACCGTGCCCTCCTCCAGGGGCTCGATCTGTTCAACCATGGGTACTTCTGGGAAGCCCACGAGGCCTGGGAAGCCCCCTGGCAGGGCCTGCCCCGCGACTCGGACGATGCGCTCCACCTCCAGGCCCTGATCCGGCTCGCTGCAGCCGCGCTCAAGCTGGTGATGGACGAGCCGGCCGGCGTGGCCGCCCACGCCGCCTGGTGCGCGGCGACGTTCGGGCGCCTGCAGCGGTCCCGGCCGGAGGTCTTCCGGGGCGGCCCGACGGCCCAGGCGCTGATCGCGCTGTCCCGCCGCCTGCACGAAAGGCGCGAATCCCTCCTGCCGGGAGAGCCGCGAAGGCTTGCGACGATCCTTACCCTGGCTGTGCCAGAGTGATCCGCTCGCGTTCCGGCGCGCACCGGGAGGCGATTCCGGCGGCACGTTCGGCCTCCGGTGCGGATGCGGGGCCGTTGTCGCCTGGCAAGCCGGAGTTGCCGCCTGGTCGAACAACCATCGCCGGAACGGCGGAAATCCGCCCTTTTGCCTGCTCAACCTGTCATGACGGTCACGCATGGCAGCTCTTCGACAGGTCATGCGGCGTGTTGGGCTGCATCGGTACGCGGTTTGCTTACATTGCCATCGAACGGAACACAGTCATGGGCGCCAGGCACCGCCGGCGACAACGAGGAAACGATGGTTACACAGCTTCTGATTGCCTACGGCGCCGGCATGACCCTCACCATCGGCATGGAAATCGCCAAGGTGCTCAAGGCCCGCAACCTGAACCGTCGTGCGGCGATGCGGGCCGCCATCGCCCCCGTTCAGACCCCCAGCTTCGACAGCACGCCCCGGGTCGACCACGCCAACGGACCGGCGGCCAACGAACCCCTCCTGATGCGGGCGGCCGGCTAGGATCCCGACCGCGGGCCGTGTCGTCTTGACCGGCCCGCCGATTTCCGCTTCATGCCCCCCGACAACCCGACGGAGTGTGCGTGTGAGCAGGAAAGACGGCCAGGGCAGCAACCGGCCCCAGGGATTTGCCACCCGGGCAATCCACCTGGGCTACGACCCGATGGACGAAAACGGCGCGCTGACCCCGCCGATCTACATGACCTCCACCTACGCCTTCGAGTCGGCCGAGGCCGGCGGCGAACTCTTTCGCGGCGAGCGCAAGGGCTACATCTACGGGCGCAACCGCAACCCCACCCAGAACATCCTGGAGGAACGCATCGCGAGCCTGGAGGGCGGCGAATCGGGCCTGGCCCTGGCCAGCGGCATGGGTGCGATCAGCGCGCTGTGCTGGAGCCTGCTGGAGGCCGGCGACGAGGTCGTCATCGACCACACGCTCTACGGCAACAGCTTTGCCCTGTTCACCCACGGCCTGACGAAGTTCGGCATCTCGGTCCGCGCCGTCGACATGACCGACCTCGCCGCACTCGAAACGGCGCTGACCGGCAGGACGAAGCTCGTCTTCTTCGAGAGCCCGGCCAATCCCAACCTGCGCGTCATCGACATCGCCGCGGTCAGCCAGCGCGCCCATGCCGCCGGCGCCATCGCCGTGGTCGACAACACCTTCTGCACGCCCGCCCTGCAGCGCCCGCTCGAACACGGGGCCGACCTCGTCGTCCATTCGGCGACCAAGTACCTGGGCGGCCACGGCGACCTGCTGGCCGGCCTGATCGCCGGCCCCCACGAACTGGTCCACCGCATCCGCCAGCACGGCCTGCGTTATCTCACCGGAGCCACGATCTCGCCGATGACCGCCTTCCTGGTGATGCGCGGCATCAAGACCCTGGAGCTGCGCATGGAGCGCCACTCGACCAGCGCCGCGGCGATCGCCGACATGCTGGCCGGCCACCCCGCCGTTGCCTGGGTCGCCTATCCCTTCCACGACGGCTTCGATCAGGTCGCGGTGGCAAGGAAGCAGATGACCATGGGCGGCGGTCTCGTCTCCTTCGAGCTCGAGGGCGGCTACGAGGCCGGCATGGCCTTCATGAACGGCGTCGAACTGGTGACCCGCGCGGTCAGCCTGGGCGATACCGAGACCCTGGTGCAGCATCCGGCCAGCATGACCCATGCGGCCTACACGCCGCAGGAGCGCGCCAGCCATGGCATCAGCGAGGGCCTGGTGCGCCTTTCGGTCGGCCTGGAGAACCTCGAGGACCTGCTGACCGACATGGAAGCGGGCCTCGACGCCGCCACGGCCTCGCGCGCGGCAGCGCGGTAAGAAACTCCGACAAGCGGCCTTGTCCGCGGCGGCGCTTCGTGCCGAAATTGCCGCCATGAACCAGACCTTGCCCGAGACCATTCTCGTCACGCGTGACGGCGCAATCGCGACCGTCACCGTCAACCGCCCCGAAAAGCTCAACGCGCTCAACACCGTGACGGCGCGCGGCCTGTCGGATGCCTTCCACATGCTGTCGGCCGAGGACGACCTGCGCGTCGTCGTGCTGCGCGGC
>JAQCLG010000184.1 GCA_027592745.1 Pseudomonadota bacterium
GACCTGGTCGCGGCGATCGACGACAGCACGAGCTGTGTCGTCGTGCAGACGCCCGATCTCTTCGGCCGCCCGCGCGACCTGACGAAGATTGCCGAGGCCTGCCACGCCGCCGGCGCCCTGCTGGTCGCCGTGGTGACCGAGGTCGTCTCGCTGGGCCTGCTTGCGCCGCCCGGCGCCATGGGTGCCGACATCGTGGTCTGCGAGGGCCAGTCGCTGGGCAACCCCATGGGGTTCGGCGGCCCCTATGTCGGTCTCTTTGCCACCCGGTCGAAGTATCTCCGGCAGATGCCGGGGCGGATCGCCGGCCAGACCGTGGATGCCGAGGGCCGGCGCGGCTGGGTGCTCACGCTCTCGACCCGCGAGCAGCACATCCGGCGCGAGAAGGCGACGAGCAACATCTGCACGAATTCCGGGCTGTGCGCGCTCGCCTTCACCATCCATCTCGCCCTGCTCGGCGAGGAAGGTTTCACCCGGCTCGCCCGCCTCAACCACGAGGCCGCCCAGCGCACCGCCGAGCGTCTCGCCGAGGTGCCCGGTGTCACCGTGCTCAACGAGAGTTTTTTCAACGAGTTCACCCTGCGGCTTTCGCGTCCGGCGGCCGGCGTCGTCGAGGACCTGGCGGGCCGGGGTATCCTGGCCGGCGTGCCTCTTTCGCGCTTTCACCCGGACGACCCGGGCCTTGCCGACCTCCTGGTGGTCGCGGCCACCGAAATGACGATGCCGGCGGAGACCGAAGCCCTCGCGGCCGCGCTTGCGGAGGTGCTGGCATGACCACGACATCGGGCCACCGCGGGCTGGTGATGGACGAACCCCTGCTCTTCGAGCAGGACGCGCCGGGACGCTGCGGCGTCGATCTGGATGCGCCCCAGGGCCGTCCCCTGAAGCTCGGCGGCCTGGAGCGCCAGGGTGCGATCGGCCTTCCGGGGCTGGCCGAACCCCAGGTGGTGCGCCACTTCACGCGCCTGTCGCAGAAGAACTTCGCGATCGATGCCGGGTTCTATCCGCTGGGCTCGTGCACCATGAAGCACAACCCGCGGCTCAACGAGAAGGCCGTGCGCATGGCGGGTTTTGCCATGGCCCATCCGCTGCAGCCCGAATCGAGCGTGCAGGGCGCGCTGGAGCTGATCGCCACGCTGGCCCACTGGCTCACCACGCTCACCGGCATGCCCGGCGTCGCGATGTCGCCGGCCGCGGGCGCCCATGGCGAGTTGGCCGGCCTCATGACCATCCGCGCGGCGCTCACCGCCCGTGGCGACGCCAGGAAGAAGGTGCTGGTGCCCGAATCGGCCCATGGCACCAACCCGGCGACGGCGACCCTGTGCGACTACGCGGTCGAATCGATCCCGGCCAACGAACGCGGCCGCATCGACATCGAGGCGCTGAAGGAAGCGCTCGACGGCGATGTCGCCGCGCTGATGCTGACCAACCCCAACACCTGCGGCCTGTTCGAGGACGAGATCGTCGAGGTCGCGCGCCTGGTGCATGAGGCCGGCGCCTTCTTCTACGGCGACGGCGCCAACTTCAACGCCATCGTCGGGCGTGTGCGCCCGGGCGACCTCGGCATCGACGCCATGCACATCAACCTGCACAAGACCTTCTCGACGCCCCATGGCGGCGGCGGGCCGGGCAGCGGGCCTGTGGTACTCGCGCAATCGCTCGTGCCCTTTGCGCCGCTGCCCTATGTCGTGGCCGACGGCGATGGCTTCCGCATGGTCGAGCACGACCCGAGCGGCCGCAGCTTCGGGCGGCTGCGTGCCTTCCATGGCCAGATGGGCATGTTCGTGCGGGCGCTGGCCTACATGATGAGCCACGGCGCGGACGGCCTGCGGCAGGTCGCCGAGGATGCCGTGCTCAACGCCAACTACGTCATGGCGCGCCTGAAGGGGGCCTACCATCCCTCCTTCGACGGCCCCTGCATGCACGAATGCCTGTTCGACGACCGCACGCTCAAGGACACCGGCGTCTCGACCCTCGATCTTGCCAAGGCGCTGATCGACGAGGGATTCCATCCCATGACCATGTACTTCCCGCTGGTCGTGCACGGCGCCATGCTGATCGAGCCGACCGAGACCGAGAGCAAGGCGACCCTCGACCTCTTCTGCGACACCATGCTGGCGCTCATGGAAAGGGCCCAGGCGGGCAATGCCGACTGGTTCCACGAATCGCCCCACCTGGCGCCCTGGCGGCGCCTCGACGAGACGGCAGCGGCAAGGCACCCGGTGCTGACCTGGACGCCGGAAGCAAAACTGCTCTGAGAGCAGCCAAACCTTCGTCATCCCGGCCGAAGCGAAGCGGAGAGCCGGGACCCATGCCGGAGCCTCTCAAGATCCGCGCGCTCGTGAACATGTTCCGGCATGGGTCCCGGATCTGCGGGCGCAATGCGCCCTTGTTCGGGATGACGGAAGGGGGTGGCTTCGGTCGCCACAGACAAAAAGGGCGCCAGGTCTTGCGACCGGCGCCCCTTCTGCTCGGATGCCCCCGATAACTTCGTTCAGTGCAGACGCTTGGCGACCTCGGCGATGGCCTCGTCGACCAGCTTGGACTGCTGCTGCGCGTCGATCTTTTCGGCCAGCAGCTTGCGTGTGGCCTTCAGCGCCAGGTCGACGGCGGCGGCACGGACTTCGCGTTCGGCGTCCTTGCCGGCCTGGTCGATACGGTCCAGGGCCTGCTGGCGGCGACGGGCGACCTGGGCTTCCAGCTCGGTCGCGGCACGCCGGGCAAGGCGCTCGGCCTCTTCCTTGGCGTGGGCGATGATACCTTCGGCTTCCTTCTCGGCCTCGCGCTGCTTGCGCTCGTAGCTGGCCAGAAGCTCCTGGGCCTCCTCGCGCAGGCGGCGGGCCTCATCCAGTTCGTCGCGGATGCGGTCGCTGCGCTTGTCCAGCCCGCCCACGATCATCTTGCCGGCCGGCTTCCAGAGCACCAGCACGGCAATGATGAAGGCAAGGGCGACCCAGAACGCGGGATCTTCGATGATGTGTTCCATGGTCAGGCGTCCTTGGCGGCTTCGACGGCCTGGCGGGCATCGGCCTCGCTGACCTCGACGCCGACCAGCTTGGCGGTCGCCGCACGGGCTGCGTCGGCCGCCATGCCGCTCAGGCTTTCCATGGCCTGGGCCTTGGAAGCGGTGATGGCGCGGCCTGCTTCCTCGATCTGGCGGGCGATCTCGCCGTCCAGCTCGTGGTTGCGGGCCTCGGCAGCCTTGGAGGCGGCGTGCGAAGCCTCGCCGATCGCCTTGTGGGCAGCCTCGCGGGCACCCACAAGGGATGCCTCGTAGGCAGCCAGGGCGGCATCGGCGTCGCCCCTGGCGCGCTCGGCGGCGTCCAGATCGCTCTCGACCTTTTCCCTGCGCTGGGCCAGCACACTGCCGATACGCGGCAGTGCGACGAATGCCATCACCAGATAGAGGGTGATGAAGCAGACGGCCAGCCAGAAGAACTGTGGCAGGAAATGCCAGAATTGAAGCTGAGGCATGAGCTCAGGTTACCCGTGTTCAGAAGGAAAGCGCCGGCCCCGGGGATCGGGGCCGGCACGGAAATCAGAACACGAAGAGGAGCAGCAGCGCGATCAGCAGGGCGTACAGCGCCACGGCCTCGACCAGCGCGAAGCCGATCCACATGAAGCCCTGTACGTTGCCGGCAGCCGCGGGATTGCGGCCGACCGAAGAGATCATCGAGGCGAAGATGTTGCCGATACCGGCGCCAACGCCGCCGAGACCGATGACGGCAAGGCCGGCACCGATGAGCTTTGCAGCTTCTGCTTCCATGGAACTGTCCTCTTTCTTGCGCTGAGGGTCGATTGCTGACGACTCGAGAGCCGCCGGTTTCTAGTGCATGTGGATCGCGTCGTGAAGATAAATGCAGCTCAGGACCGCGAACACGTAGGCCTGGAGGAAGGCGATCGCCATCTCGAGCACGGTCAGGCCGATCACCGCAGCCATCGGGATCACGCCGGGGATGATGTAGAAGGCGCCCAGCGGCACGATGAAACCCGCGAACACCTTGAGCATGGTGTGGCCCGCGGTCAGGTTCGCGAAAAGACGCAGACCCAGGCTGACCGGGCGGATCAGGTAGGAGAGCACCTCGATCGGGATCACCAGCGGCGCCAGGAAACCCGGCACGCCGTGGGGCAGGAAGAACTTGAAGAAACCCAGCCCGTGCTTGATGAAACCGATGATGGTGACGCCGATGAAGACGACGAAGGCCAGGCCGAAGGTGACGACGACCTGGCTGGTCACCGTGAAGCTGAAGGGCAGCATGCCGAGCATGTTGCAGGCCAGGATGAACATGAACAGCGTGAAGATGAAGGGGAAGTAGGGACGCCCCTCGTGGCCGACGTTGTCCTTGATCATGTTGGCGACGAATTCGTAGGAAATCTCGACCAGCGACTGCATGCGGCCGGGCACCATGGCGCGCCGGCTGATGAACACCGTCGTGAAGACGATGACCAGCGCCGTCGCGGCCATCATCCAGATCGCCGAGTTGGTGATGTGAAGATCAAGACCGGCGATCTGGAGATCGACCATCTTGGTGACTTCGAACTGAGCAAGCGGGCTGTGACCGCCCGCTCCGTGTGCCTCACTCGCCACCTGGACCCCCGTGTTTGTCCGCGTCGCGTTGATAATCGCCTGGACCGCGCAGCGATCCGTGAGTCAGTCCGGTCACCGTCCTGTAGACGTTGATGAAGCCGGCGCCCATGCCCAGGATCAGGAAAACGATCATGAACAGCGGCGCCATCTCCAACTCCTTGTCGATCCAGTAGCCCAGAAAGACAGAGACGCCGAGAGCGGCAACCATCTCGATCGCCAGCCTCAGGGCCATGCCATAGCCGGACGTCATCGCACGTTTGGCAGGATCGGGCCTCGTCCGGGCCTCCTCCCTCTCGCGTACGGCGGCAATCCGCTTCTGCAAATGGGAAAGGTCAGGCGGGCCATTGTCTTGGGTCATGGCATCCACCCCTCCCGTCTTGCGCGGCACCCCGGGACCGGGCGAAAGAGCGCGCGAACAATACGTATGGCCCCCCATGGTGTCAAGGCAGCCGCGGGACCAATCGTGATGGCGAAACTGCAATAAAAATCAACCAGTTACCAGAATCACGCCGTCACGCGCAGGGCCTCCGCGGCAGCCAGGTCGACGCTGACGAGCTGGCTGACGCCGGGCTCGCTCATGGTGACGCCGAACAGGCGGTCCATGCGCGCCATGGTCAGGCGATGATGGGTGATGATCAGGAAACGGGTGTTGCCGGCATTGGCGAACTCGTCGAGCAGGTCGCAGAAGCGATCGACGTTGGCGTCGTCGAGCGGTGCGTCGACCTCGTCCAGGACGCAGACCGGCGCCGGATTGGTCAGGAACAGGGCAAAGATCAGCGCCATGGCGGTCAGGGCCTGCTCGCCGCCCGAAAGCAGGGAAAGGGTCTGCATCTTCTTGCCCGAGGGGCTGGCCTGGATTTCCAGGCCGGCCTCGAGCGGGTCGTCCGAATCGACCAGCAGGAGTTCGGCATGGCCGCCGAAGATGCGCTTGTAGAGCGACTGGAAGTGGCCGTTGATCTCCTCGAAGGCCTTGACCAGGCGTTCGCGGCCCTCGCGGTTGAGCTCGGTGATGCCCTTGCGCAGGCGCGCGATGGCCTCCTGCAGGTCCTCGCGCTCAGAGAGCATGACCGAAAGCTGCTCCTCGACCTCGGTCGCCTCGATCTCGGCACGCAGGTTGACCGGCCCCATGTTCTCGCGCTCGCGCACGACCTTGCCGAAGCGGTCCTCCAGTTCGGCGGCATCGGGCAGGTTCTCGGGCTCGGGCACCGATTCTGCCAGCGCCGCGGGCGTGGTCTCCTGGCGCTCGCGAATCTGACGCTGCACTTCCTCGGCGGCCTGGCGGCTCTGGTCGACGCCGCCCTGGCGGCGGGCACGTTCCTCGCGCAGGTCCGAAAGCGCGGCTTCGGCCTGGCGCAGCGCACGGTCCTTCTGCTGGGCGAGGTTCTCGGCGTTCTGGCGGGCATCGCCCGCGCCGCGGCGGGCGGCCTCGGCGGCTTCCAGGCGGTCGGCCAGGCTCTTCTTCTGGGCCTCGATCAGCTCGGGCTTGCGCTCAAGATCGGCGTGTTCGGCCGCCGCCGCGGTGCGGCGGGCCTCCAGGTCGGCGATGCGCTGGCCGGCCCCTTCGGCCCGGCTCTGCCATGACTGGCGTTCCTTGCCGATCTGTTCGATGCGTCGGGCGCGGAACTCGGCCTCGCGCTTGAGGCGGTCGCGCTCGCCCTGGTGCTCCGATAGCGTGCCGCGCCGGGCATTGAGATCGTCGCGCAGGCTTTCCAGGCCGTCGTCATGGTCGGGCCTGGGCATGTCGGCCAGTTCGCTGCGCGCGGTCGCCAGGGCGATCGCCAGTTCGCCGCGTTCGCCCGAGATCCGCTCGGCCATGGCGGCCAGATCGCGCCGGCGCGCCTCGGCGGCCTGCTGCTTGCCCTCGGCAACGCGGCGCGCCTCGCGTGCGCTCGCGGCGGAATCGGCGGCCTCGTTCATCGCG
>JAQCLG010000185.1 GCA_027592745.1 Pseudomonadota bacterium
GGCGGCGTGGATCAGGCGGGCGCCGGCGCGGGCGGCCAGCGGACGCAGGTCGACATGGGCCTCGTCATGGTCGTAGAGGCCGGCAAGATAGCCCGGCAGCATGCCCGAATAGGGTGTCAGCACATCGCGCGCGATCACGCTCAGGCGCACGCCTTCGAGCGGCGCCATGGCGAAGGCGCGCAGCACCTCGACATGGGCATGGCCGCCGCCGATCAGGACGATGTCGGTGTGGATGTCGCCGGCTGGTTTCATGGCGCGGGCAGCCCCCTGGTTGCGCGGCGACCTTGGCGGCAGGGCGGCATCGACGTCCAGCCACGCCGGGACAAGATCGCGCGAGCGCGGTCATGGCGAGCAGGGCGGAAGGGGGTGGGAGTCGAACCCACCAGGGACGTCGAACGCCCCACACCGGTTTTGAAGACCGGGCGATCCACCGGGACCGATCCCCCTCCATCGTTTGAAATCATATAGTTAGGAATCTACTGCGCCACTGAAAGCTGGAATTGTCACCGGATTGGCACCCTAGTTCGGTTCGAATGTTCTCGCCTCATTCTTCGATGGCTTTCCTCAGTGCGGCGTCGAACACAGAAGCGGCGGCATCGTCTGCGCCTTCCATGACGTGCGCGTAGATGTTCAAGGTGACAGTGGGGTTAGCATGACCGAGACGCTGGGCCACGACGTTCACCGGGACACCGTTTGCGAGCAGCTTGCTGACATGAGTGTGCCGCAGTCCGTGCAGCGTGAGGTGAGGAAGACCGGCCGCCGTAGCGTCGTCCTTGAATGCCCGAGTGATGGCATTGGGCTTTCGGATCTTGCCGTCCCATGTCGAGAAAACCAGATCGTTGTCATCGCGCCCCAGGCCCAGCTTCAACCGCATGGCGGCCTGTTCCCGACGATGGTCCCTCAGAATGCCGATGATGGACGACGGCAGGCGGATGGTGCGCCGCGATTGTGTGGTCTTAGGCTCCTTGAACCGGAGTCCACTCTTGGTTTGCTCGATAACCTGACTGACCCGGAGTTGACCGCGATCAAGATCAACGTCCTTCCAGCGCAATCCCAGAACCTCACCTCGGCGCAGACCGGTGCCCAACGAAACCATGACGATGGGGTATAGGGCGCGGCCCTTCAGGTGGCCCAGAAGCTTAGCGACCTCGCTGTCTTCAAGAATCTGGATATCGGCCTTTGTGTTCCGGGGCGTTGCCTGCACCGCTTCCATGGGATTGACCCGGATGACGCGTGCCTTGATCGCGGATTTCACGATCAGGGCCAGCACCCGGTGGATGTGACGCACAGTGGTTTCGCTGAGACCGCCCTTTCCATCGCGCCGACCTTCACGTCGTAGCCGGGCATAGAGCGAATCTATGTGTGAGCCGTCTAGGTCTTGGATACGGCACCCACCGATGTGCGGTGTGATGTGATGCTCGACCAATTCCTCATACCGCTGCCATGTCCTGGGCGAGACGGTTTGAGCGGCGATGTCGTCGAGCCAGCGGCGAGCATATTCTCCGACCGTGGTTCCCTGTTGAGGGACGTAGCCCTTGGAATCCACTTCGCTGAGAAGCCGGTTCAACTCCCGCTGCGCTGAGCGCTTGCTACCCCGAAATGTGACGTACTCGATGCGGCGATTTCCGGTGAGAGGATCGCGGCTAGCATCGAACTTCAACTGCCACGAATCCTTGCCACGCTGGCGGATATGTCCCTTAGCCATTGGCGTTCTCCTTGCTGGCGAACCATGCCGCCTTGCGGCAGCGGTCGGAACAGTAGTGGCCGCTTCTCCGCCGCCCTGTCCCGGAGCCGAAGACGAAGCCGGTTCCGCAATGCAGGCATCGCCGCAACTCGCGATCGCTGCTGATGTGTTGGGCAAGCTGCAGATATATTGCGGACCGTAGATCAGGTGGCGTAAGACATAGTTGAGGTTTTGATCGACCGGTAGTGTAATCGAATCTGACACGCAATCCGGAGGCCCAATCATTACAGAAATAGTCTGTGATAATTTGATAGTTTTTACCTTCGATGGCAGAAATAAAATTGCTCGTATTTTTTATGTCAGAGTCCCAATACTCCACAAACATAGAGGTCCGTCCGTGATGGAGTGGCCCAAATCTGTTCACAAAGGTAAGTACACTATCCGAATTTAATTTGGTTGCAGCCAGGATCGCGAATAGTGATGGCTCCTCTTCCAAGGGATAATAGGTAAGGAGCGGCCCGCCGTTTGGGACGATCACCTCAATCTCCTCAATGTCGGATTCGGAACCGTCCCATGATACCGGGGACCATGGTTCGTTCACTTCGCTCAAGAAGACAAATTCCTCTACTTTCACTTCACCATCGAAGGCGTGGACCAAACGCAGGCCCTTGCGTTTCTCTACGTGGTAGCCCGCGCTGTCGCGCTGCCATTCAAACTTGATGAGTGCAGACATCTAACTCTCTACGACGCTAATCAGACGAATTGACGACAACATACAAGATCGCATTGCCGAAGACAAGCGATCATGCGATAAGACGCTACAGACAATTTTGTCGTCAACTACGATCCATAGGGCCATCATGACACCATCCAGCAGCATGGAGCCGAAGCGGCTCACCATGACCGTCGATGAAGCTGCCGTTATCCTGGGGATTGGCCGCAACGCCGCATATGAGGGTGTCCGCGCCGGGACCATTCCCAGCATCCGGATCGGGAAGCGCATCCTCATACCGAATGTGGCGCTCGATCAGCTCCTAGCTAATGGCGGTGACGCCTGAATGGACACCGCCCCGGAGATGTCGGTCTCCGAGGCGGCGGTCAACTTGATGGCTTTGGAAGTCGCCGAGTTTACCGCGCGCCCCGTCGCACCACAAGAATCTGATCTCTTCCTCGACCGGCGCTATTGCCTCGACGACCTCGCCGCGTTGGCGCTCGACGTCACCCATCGCGGTCAGCATGTCGCCGCGCACCGGGATTGGCTCGACCGACACGGTCTCGTCATCGCCCGCAGTCGTCGTCGTGTCGGCGTTCTGTTACGTAACGGAAGGCGCCTGCTCGCGATCCCGGCCTATGATCCGTGGACGCCGGACTCGCCATGGCTCCTCGACGTCGTGGTCATGGACCCCGACATGCCGGAGCAGTTGCAGACGGTCACCGGCCGCGCCGTGATCCTGGGCGACCTTGGCTCTCCTCTATGGCAGCCGGTGCGCTTCCACGTCGACGCTCTGTCCTGGGCTCGTGCAGGTGGCGAAGGTGTTTGCGTCATCGACTGGACGGCTGCCCGCCCGCTGCTCGTCGGACGTGGGCTTCAGCTTGTCGTCGGCGATGTGCGGACCGGCAACCATGTTGAAAACGCACTCCGCGCTGTCGATGCCCTGCCACACATCCTGGTGGAGGCAGCGTGATGATTTATTCCGCTAGCAAGATAAAGCGCCATCGGGCGACCGCCCTTGAGATGGAAGAGCGCGCGCAGTTCCTGATCGACTATGCGACGAAACACGGCCCCTGCACCGTACGGCAACTCTACTACGCCGCAGAGGTGCACGGGCTACTCGGGATCGAGAAGACCGATAGCAGCTACAACAAGGTGCAGTATCAGGTCTTGAAGCTGCGTCGTGAGGGCAGGCTGCCCTACGACGTGATCGCCGACGCGACGCGCTGGATGCGCAAGCCGCGCTCCTACGACGACATACAGGACGCGCTCGACCAGACCGCTGCACTCTACCGTCGCAACCTCTGGCGCGACGCGGAGGCCTACGTCGAGGTGTGGTGCGAGAAGGACGCCCTGGCAGGCGTGATCTACCCCATCACCGCCGCCTATGACGTGCCGCTCATGGTGGCCCGTGGGTTCTCCTCCGAGACCTTCTGCTATGAGGCCGTGGCCCAGCGTGGAGGAGACCCGCGACCTTATCATGTCCTCTACCTGGGCGACTTCGACCGCGCCGGACAGGACGCCGCAACCTCCCTGCACGAGAAGCTGGCGCGCTTCGCAGGCGACGATGAACTCGAGATCGTGTTCCACGAGATCGCTGTGCGGCACGAACAGATCGAGGCATGGGGGCTCCCAACCCGCCCGCCGAAGCGCGAGACAGTCGCAGATCGGAAATGGCCCCATGACGTCGCCTGTGAACTCGACGCCATCCCACCCGACGATCTGAGGTGGATGGTGGAGAAGGCCATCAACGACTACCTCCCCGAGGAACAGTTGTGCGTGCTGAAGGTCGCGGAGGAGTCGGAGCGCGAGTTGCTACAGGCATTCGCGCGGAGGGCCGCGTGATGAGCACCCAGATACTGATTCCGCTGGCCGAGGCGAAAGCACTCGAACAGAGCAACGTCGCCCACGATCCCGCCGCCGATGCTGCGACCGTTTCCCGGCTCGCCAGCCTGTCCGAGTTCGAATATGAGCGGCAGCGGGAAGCCGAGGCGAAAGCTCTGGGCCTCCGCCCCACCGCGCTCGACCGTCTGGTGAGGCGCGCTCGCAACGACGACGATGACACCGCTGACCCCTTCGACGACCTCGAACTCTGGCCTGACCATGTCGACGGTGCTGACCTCCTCGACGAACTCGCCGCGACCATTACGCGCCATGTTGTGATGGCCGCCGCCGCTGCCGATGCTGCGGCACTCTGGGTGCTTCACGCTCACTGTCACGAGACGGCCGCGATCTCGCCGATCATGGCGATCACCTCGCCGTCGCCGGAGTGCGGCAAGACCACCACGCTCACGCTCCTGTCGGTATTGGTGCCCAGGCCGCTGCCCGCCAGCAACATCACCGCCGCAGCCCTGTTCCGGGCGGTGGAAAAATGGTCGCCGACCCTGCTGATCGACGAGGCCGACACGTTCCTCAGGGACTCCGACGAACTGCGCGGCATCATCAACTCCGGCCACAACCGGGCCGCTGCTTTCGTGATCCGCACGACCGGTGACGATCACGAACCGCGCCGCTTCAACACATGGTCGCCGAAGGCCATTGCGCTGATCGGCAATCTGCCCGCGACGTTGGCGAGCCGGTCCATCAACATCGAGTTGCGGCGCCTGGGGCCGGGCGAGACCGTCGTCCCGCTTCGTGCTGATCGCCTAGATCACCTTGTTCCTCTTGCCCGAAAGGCAGCCCGTTTTGCCTTCGACAACACGTTGAGGCTGGGCGCCTCCGATCCCATCGTGCCCGCCAGTCTCAACGGCCGAAGGGCCGACAACTGGCGTCACCTTTTCGCCATCGCTGACGCCGCAGGTGGATCGTGGCCGGAGCGCGCCCGATGTGCCGCCGAGGCCATGACCGCCAACGACGCAGGCCAGACGGCTGGCATCCTCCTGCTCGGCGATCTCCGCGACATGTTCACCGACCGGGGAGTTGACCGCCTCACGAGCCACGAGATTGCAGAGACCCTGGCGGCCATGCTCGACCGCCCGTGGCCCGAATGGTCGAAGGGCAGGCCGATTACCGAACGCCAGATCGCGAAGCTGCTCGACGCTTTCAAGATCAACCCGAAGGTCATCCGAACGGCAACAGGGACGCCACGCGGCTACCTGCTCGACGACCTGCTCGACGCCTTCGGCCGCTACCTGCCCGAAGCATCCGCAACACCGCAACATGCCAGGCAAACCGCCAGTTTCGGCGCGGTCCGATCCGCAACACGCCAGTCGGATGTTGCGGATACGAATGACGCGAAGCCCGCAGAAAACCTCGAATGTTGCGTTGTTGCGCATACAGAACCACCACGGGGCCGGGAGGGCGAGTTATGAGCGCGCGCGCCGTCCTGGACCTCGCCCGGCGCCACGGTGTTGCACTTCGTCATGAAGGTGATCGCGTCCGCTGGTACGCACCGGACGGCCTCGCCAATGACACGCTCGACGACCTCCTCGACCGCCTGCGCGAAAACAAGGCCGACATCCTTTCCGCCCTGACCGGGCCACCGCTCGACGCGGCCGGTGTGCCCGACGGCGCTTGTCCCGCCTGTCGCGGCCGCCTGTTCTGGCGCCTGCCGGAGCGTGACATCGCGCACGACCCGCGAGCCTGGCGCTGCGATGCCTGCTCCCCGACACCTCCCGGCACCGGCATGTGTGACGCCTGCGCCGTTCCGACAGAAGGAGAACGCGATGACTAAGCTAGTTTCCTGTAGCCGTGGTGGTTCAAAGCCGGGCGAGCGACGCGGTGGTCGCCAGCGCGGCACGCCGAACAGGTCCTCGGTCCGAACCTGGGAGCGGGTCGAACGTGAGGGCGATCCCATCGCGTTCCTCTGCAGTATCCTGCGCGGCGATCCGATCCAGGCATCTCCCTCGAAGCAGGGCGAGAATTCGACCGAGATCATCCCGACCCTCGACCAGCGCCTCACGGCAGCCTCGCAGTTGTCGCGCTGGATGCCTCCCCCGCCACGGGTGCGGCCTATCACCATGGACTTGCCGCCCCTCACGAATGCTGAGGACATGGCAACCAGCATGGCCGCCGTTGTTGAGGCGATGGCCTGCGGCGAGATCACGCCAGACGAAGCCAAGGCCGTTGCGGAGGTGAT
>JAQCLG010000018.1 GCA_027592745.1 Pseudomonadota bacterium
GCTGACCGCGGCGCCGGGGCGCTTCGATGCCGCGGCGGTGGCCGGGCCGCCCGACACCCGCCTGCGCACCTGCCGTGCGCGCCTGGAGGATGCCGCCGAGCAGTTGCGCCACATGATCGGCGCCGGCGTTCTCGATGCAAGCTGGGTCCGGGGGGCCGCGCTCTACGAGGCCGCCGCCGCCGAACTGGACCGTCGGGGTCTCGACCCCGCCCTGCCCCATGTGCTCGACGGCGAGGCGGCACGGGCCATTGCCGGCATGCACGAACGCGCGGTGCGCTTTGCCGACGTCGACATCGCGCACGGTCCCGCGCTCGGCCGGGACAACGACTGGACCGCGATCGAGGCGAGCCATCTCGCCAGCCCGACCGCGATCACCACGATCGACGGATTCCTGACGCCCGATGCCCATGCTGCGCTGCAGCGTTTCTGCGCCGAGTCCACGATCTTCTTCGGCCACAACGCGACCGGCTATGTCACCGCCTACATGGCCGACGGTTTTGCCTGCAGCCTGCTATACCGCATCGCGGCCGAACTTCAGGAAAGGATGCCCAGCGTGCTGGGCGGGCGCCACCTGCACAACATGTGGGTCTATCGCTACGGCGCCGAGGGCCAGGGCGTGGCGGCCCATACCGACGATGCCGCCGTCACCTTCAACTTCTGGATCGGGCCCGAGGGCGCCAGCCTCGATCCCGAACACGGCGGCTTGGTGCTCTACGCCAGGGAACAGCCGCTCGACTGGGACTGGACCGACCTCAACCTGCGCAAGAACACACCGGACGTGAAAGCCAGGATCGGCGCCTTCCTGGACGGTGCCGAGCAGGTCCGCGTCGCCTACCGGCCCAACCGCGCCGTGCTGTTCGGCTCCAACATGTTCCACCGTTCCGACCGCTTCCGCTTCGCCGAGGGGTTCGCCAACCGGCGCACCAACGTCACCCTGCTGTTTGGCGAACGCGGCGCCTGAAGTTCTCCACAACGGCCGAGAAAACGTCACGACGGCGACATGCTGCTGTCACCGCCATGGGCCAGGGTTGCCCCCGACGGTGCCACAGCCCATCGCTCATGACCCAGAGCCGCGCCGTCCAGTGGATCGCCGCCCACGCGATCCCGGATCGCGTCCCTGCGATCCGACCCCGCCTGCCTTGCTCGAGGGACCGGCTTGCCGGTCCCTCTCTTTTCGCCCGGCGCGGTGCTAGCCGTTTGACCCTTCCGCCGATCGGGCGCTAGCGTCGCGCCGCACATGACAGGGAAACGAACATGGCCGTCGACGACATCGAGGTGGTGACCCAGTACCCGCGCAAGGTGCGCGAGATCGAGAACGCCTGGATCACGCTGTCGGACGGGGTCAGGGTCGCCGCCCGCATCTGGCTGCCCGAGGATGCCGAACAGGACCCGGTGCCGGCGATCTTCGAGTTCCTGCCCTACCGCAAGCGCGACGGCACGGCCGACCGCGACGAACTGACCCATCCCTACTACGCCGGCCACGGTTATGCCTGCGTGCGCGTCGACATCCGCGGCTCGGGGGAATCCGACGGCATCCTGGAGGACGAGTACCTCAGGCAGGAACAGGACGACGCCCTGGAGATCCTGGCGTGGATCGCCGCCCAGCCCTGGTGCACCGGCAAGTGCGGCATGATCGGCATCTCCTGGGGCGGCTTCAACGGGTTGCAGGTCGCCGCGCGCCGGCCGCCCGAACTCAAGGCCATCGTCACCATCGCCTCGACCGACGACCGCTACAGCGACGACATCCACTACATGGGCGGCGTGCTGATCAACGACACGATGTCGTGGGGCGCCACGATGCTGGGTCTCAACACGCGCCCGCCCGATCCCAAGCTGGTCGGCGAGAACTGGCGCAAGCTGTGGATGGACCGCCTGGAGGCGAACGATCCCTGGGTGCTGCAGTGGCTGCCCCACCAGCGGCGCGACGCCATGTGGCAGCACGGCTCGGTGATCGAGAACCACGCCGACATCGAGGCCGCGGTCTATGCCGTGGGCGGCTGGGCCGACGGTTATTCCAACACCGTGCCGCGCCTGCTGGCGGGACTGAAGGGTCCCAGGAAGGGCCTGGTCGGCCCCTGGGCGCACAAGTACCCGCATTTTGCCGTGCCCGGCCCGCGCATCGGCTTCCTGCAGGACACGCTGCGCTGGTGGGACCACTGGCTGAAGGGGATCGACACCGGCATCATAGACGAGCCGGAATACCGGGTGTGGATGCAGGACCATGTCGCGCCGGCCACCTGGTACGCCGAGCGGCCGGGCCGCTGGGTCGCCGAGGCAAGCTGGCCCTCGCCCAACATCGAACCCCGCACCCTGCACCTCAACGGCGACGGCCGCTTGGGCGAACAGGCCACCGACGGCGCACCGGCGACCATCCACACGCCGATGACCATGGGCCTGCGCCAGGGCGAGTGGTGCGGCTACGGCCTGGTGCCCGACAGCCCGGCCGACCAGCGCGAGGACGACGGCTGTTCGGTGGTCTTCGAGACCGCGCCGCTGGAGGCGCCCCTGGAGATCATGGGCGCGCCGGTGCTGGAACTCGACGTCAGCGCCGACAAGCCCAATGCCTTTGTCGTCGCCCGCCTTTCGAGCGTCGCACCCGACGGCGCCTCGACGCGGGTGACCTACGGCGTGCTCAACCTCACCCACCGCGACAGCCACGAGAACCCGCAGCCTCTGGTGCCGGGCAAGAGCTACCGCGTGCGCATCCAGCTCAACGACATCGCCCAGCAGTTCCCGGCCGGCAACCGCATCCGCGTGGCGCTCTCCAACAGCCTGTGGCCGCTGTTCTGGCCCTCGCCCGAGCCGGTCACCGTGACCATGGCGACGGGATCGAGCACGCTCACCCTGCCGACGCGGGCACCGCGCGACGAGGACGCCGGCCTGCGCCCGTTCGGCCCGCCCGAAAGCGCCCGCCCGGTCGATGTCACCACCCTGACGCCGGGCGGCTACACGCGCCGCGTCGAACGCGACGACACCACGGGCGAAGCCTGCCTCGTCGTCATCAGCGGTGGCGGCATGACGCGCTTCAACAAGCTGGACGGCTGGGAGGTCGGCTCGCGGGTCGAGCAGCGTTTCTCGATCACCGAGGGCGACCCGACCTCGGCCCGCATCGCCATCCACATCACCTGGCACTTCCGCCGCCCCGCAGACGGCTTCGACGTGCGGAGCGAAACCCGCTCGACGCTGGCCTGCTCGAAGGACGACTGGCTGTTCTGGGCCGATTGCGAAGCCTTCGAGAACGAACGGCGGGTCTTTGCCAGGAGCTGGAACGAGGCGATCCCGCGAGATCTCAACTAAAACGCGAGCTTGGCTGCCGCCCCGACACGCGAGGCGTCAGCCATCCACGTCTACTTGGACACCTGTCCGACAGAAGGGTTGACATACCTGTCGATCCATCGCCCGATGGAATCATCATGCTGCTGTACACGTTCCGACGCCTGGGGCTGGCGGTTCTAATCGTGTGTCTCGCGATGCTTCTGTTGCTCGCGGCGATTCACATGGTTCCCGGAGATCCCGCAGGCATTGCCCTTGGACCCCGCGCGACGCCGGAGATGCGCGAAGCGTTCAAGGTCAAGATGGGCCTCGACCAGCCGTTTTTCGTACAGTACTTCAACTTCCTGACCAATGTCGTGACCGGCGACCTGGGGACCGACGTCTGGTCGAACCGCCCGGTCGCCACGATGATCGGCGAACAGCTTCCCCACACCATCGCGCTAGCCATCGTCGGGCTGAGCTGGTCGATCCTGATCGGCATTCCCCTGGGCTGCTTCTCGGCGGTGCACCGCAACAGCCTGCTCGACAAGTTCACCGGGGTGCTGTCGGTCGCCTGCATCGCGATCCCCTCGTTCATCGTCGGGCTCTACGCCCTGCTGCTGTTTGCCGTGGAGCTGAAATGGTTCCCCGCCATCGGGGCGGGCGACAGCGGCGACCTCGGCGACCAGGCCATGCACCTGGTGCTGCCGGGGCTGGCGGTCGGCCTGGGCTGGGTCGGCTACCTCGCGCGTTTCGTGCGCACCTCGATGCTGGAGGTTCTGGGCGAGAACCACATCCGCATGGCGCGGGCCTACGGCCTGCCGACGCGGCGCATCACCTATGTCTATGCCCTCAAGCTGGCGATCCTGCCAACCGTCGCCCTGCTCGGCGTCGGCGTCGGCAGCCTGATCTCCGGCGCGGTCTTTGCCGAGATCATCTTTGCCCGGCCGGGCGTGGGCAAGATGGTGGTCGACGCGGTGAACACCCGCAACTATCCCATCGTGATGGGCGGCGTGCTGGTCACCACCATGCTGTTTGCCCTCTCGACTCTGATCTCCGACCTGATCGCGGCCTGGCTCGACCCGCGCGTGCGGCAGGGGCTGTGACATGACGACCGCGATCGAAGCCACCGAAGCCGGCGCGCCGATCCGCCGCGAACCCCGCTTTTCCTGGCTGTGGCAGTTGCTGCGCGATCCGCTGGGCTGTTTCGGCCTGATCCTGGTCCTGCTGATCGTGTTCGCCGCCCTGGGCGCCGACGTCCTCTCGCCCTACGACTACAAGGCGCTCGACATCAAGGCGCGCCTGGCCTCGCCTTCCGTCGAGCATCTGCTGGGTACCGACAACCTGGGGCGCGACACCTTCAGCCGCATCCTGCACGGCGGCCGCATCGCGCTCTACGTCGCGCTGGTCTCGGTCGGCAGTTCCCTGGTGCTGGGGCTGTTCCTGGGCATGCTGGCGGGCTACGGCCCGCGCTGGCTCGACAACGCCCTGATGCTGCTGTTCGACGCGGTGCGCGCCTTCCCGGTCATCATGTTCGCCCTGGCGGTGATCACCGTGGTCGGGCCGAGCCTCGAGACCATCATCTTCGTGGTCGTCGTCACGACCGTGCCGGGTTATGCCCGAATCACGCGTTCGGCGACGCTGTCGCTGAAGAACACCGAGTTCATCCTGGCCGAACGCTCCCTGGGCGCCGGCACGATCCGCGTCATGGCCTCGCACCTGCTGCCCAACCTGATCGCGCCGCTGCTGATCCTGGCCAGCATGGACATCCCGGTCGTCATCACCATCGAAGCGGGCCTCTCCTTCCTGGGCCTGGGCGTCAAGCCGCCGACGCCGTCCTGGGGCTCGATCCTCAACGACGGCTATTCCTTCATCCGGAACACGCCCTGGCTGGTCATCGCCGGCGGCATTCCGCTGATCATCACGACGCTGGGCTTCACCTTCCTCGGCGAGGCGATGCGCGATGTGTTCGATCCCAAGCTGAAGAAGGATCGATGAGCCAGAACGACCTCGTCCTCGACGTCCGCGACCTCTCGGTGAGCTTCCGCACCGGGCGGGGCAAGGTGCGCGCCCTGCGCCACGTCGATATCACGGTCCCGAAGAACAAGATCGTCGGCATCGTCGGTGAATCGGGCTGCGGCAAGTCGACGCTGATCAACTCGGTGCTGCGCCTGCTGGCGCCCAACGCGATCATCGAGCCGGGCTCGCAGGTCGATTTCCTGGGCGACGACGTCATCAAGATGAGCAATTCCCAGCTCACCGACCTGCGCGGCCAGCGCATCTCCATGGTCTTCCAGGACCCGATGACGGCGCTCAACCCGGTGATCTCGGTCGGCACCCAGATGACCGACATCCTCTACCGGCTGAAGATCCCGATGGCCGAAAAGAGGAAGCGGGCGGCCGACATGCTGGCCCAGGTCGGCATTCCCGATGCGCAGCGCCGCTTGGAGGACTTCCCGCACCAGTTCTCCGGCGGCATGCGCCAGCGCATCTGCATCGCCATGGCGCTGATGATGAACCCGGCCCTGCTGATCGCCGACGAGCCGACCACCGCGCTCGACGTGACGCTGGAAGCCCAGATCATCCACCTGATGAAGGAGCTGCGGGAGAAGTTCGAGTGCTCCATGCTCTTCGTCAGCCACAACCTTGGCCTGATCGCCGAGCTGTGCGACGAGGTGATCGTGATGTACGCCGGCGAGGTCGTCGAACAGGGCGAGGTCCACGACCTGTTCCACCGCGCCGCGCACCCCTACACGCGCATGCTGCTGGAATGCGATCCCGCACGCATCGCAGAGGCGCGCCAGGAACTGCCGACGATCACGGGCAGCGTGCCCGACATGATCGACCTGCCGCCCGGCTGCATCTTTGCGCCGCGCTGTCCGCGCCGCTACGAACCCTGCGATGCCTCGCCGCCCGAACCCTATGCGGTGAGCGACCAGCATTCCGCCCGCTGCTTCCTGGTGCGCGATGGCCGATAACATCCTCACCGTGAAGGACCTGCGCGTCCGCTTCCGCACCGCCGGCCTCGTCAAGGCCCTGGTCAACCGCATCGAGGACCCCTTCATCGACGCCGTAATGAAGGTCTCCTTCAGCCTGGGGCGCGGTGAGACCTTCGGCCTGGTCGGCGAGTCCGGCTCGGGCAAGACGACCCTGGGGCGGGCCATCATCGGCCTGGTGCGCGCCCAGGAAGGCAGCATCAACTACGATGGCAGCGAACTGATCGGGCTCGGCGACAAGCAGTACCGCAGCATCCGGCGCAACATCGCCATGATGTTCCAGGACCCGGTGGCCAGCCTCTCGCCGCGCAAGACCGTGCGCGCGAGCATCACCGAGCCGTTCCGCATCCACAAGATGGGCGTTGCCAACCTGGGCGAGGAGGCGCGCCGCCTGCTCGACCTGGTCGGCCTGCACCAGGGCTTCATGGGCGCCTACCCGCACCAGCTCTCGGGCGGCCAGGCGCGCCGCGTCGGTGTCGCCCGCGCCCTGGCGCTGGAGCCCAAGGTGATCATCGCCGACGAGCCGACCGCCGGCCTCGACGTCTCGGTCCAGGGCGAGATCCTCAACCTGATGAACCGGCTGCAGCGCGAACTGGGGCTGTCCTACCTCATCATCACGCACAACCTGCCGGTGGTGCGCCACGTCTCCGACAAGCTGGCGATCATGTACCTGGGCCGCTTCGTTGAGCAGGGCACGACCAAGGAGATCTTCGAGCGGCCCGCCCATCCCTACACGCTGGGCCTGCTCGCCGCCGTGCCCGAACCCGACCCCGACAAGCGGCGCGACAAGCTGGAGCTGCAGGGCGAGATCCCCTCGCTGATGCGCCGCCCGAGCGGCTGCGAGTTCCACACCCGCTGCCCCTTCGTGCAGAAGAAATGCCTGGAGGTCGCGCCGAAGTACGAGGAAGTCGCCCCCGGCCACTGGGCAAGCTGCCACTTCCCCTTCCCCGATCCCGCCGACGCCAAGGCGGTGGGACCGGGCGCCATGCCCGGCATGGGCAATGTGCCCTATGCGCCGGGAGCCGCCGGCGAGGAACGGCTGGCAGCCGGGGCGGCGATGGGCGATTCCATGAAGAAGGACATCTTCCGGGGCAGCCGGTAGCCGCGAGCGACGCGCCGGTGGGAGCCAAGCAGGCCATGACCTTCAGCCGTGACGCATGGGATGCCAACCGGGCGCTCTACGACACCATCCTGGCGATGCCGTTCAACAGCGAGCTTGCCGCCGGCACGCTGAGCGACGCGCGCTTCCGCCACTACATCGTGCAGGACGCCCACTACCTGAAGGCCTATGCGCGGGTCTACGCCATGGCCTCGGTGCGGGCCGACACCGAGGACCTGTTGGTGACCATGGCCGACTGGGCCGCGGGCACCATGCGGGCCGAGCGCAGCCTGCACGAGCGTTACTTCGAGGCGTTCGGCCTTTCGGCCGATGAGGTCGCCGCCATCGAGCCGACGCCGACCTGCCTGGCCTACACCGGCTTCCTGACCGAATGCGGCGCCGTCGCCCCGCTGGAGGTCACCCTGGCGGCGATGCTGCCCTGCCAGTGGGTCTACTGGGAAGTCGGCCAGGCGATCGCCGCCCGCGCCGCACCGGACAACCCCTTCGCCGCCTGGATCGCGACCTACTCGGCGCCGGGTTTCGGCGAAGCCTGCGCCCAGGGCCGGGCCGAGGCCGACCGCCTGGCCGAAGCCGCCACCCCGGCGGTGCGCGCCCGCATGCACCATGCCTTCCGCAAGGCGATGCAGCTCGAATACCTGTTCTGGGACAGCTCCTGGCGGCTCGAGGCCTGGCCTGCCGGGTAGCTCCGGACCGGGTTAAAGCGATGGATTCGGAGAATCGGATTCGCCGTTCTGCGACAGGGCTTTAGGCTGAATTGAGTTCGGTCAGCCAAAAACGTGTCTCGGCGGAAATTTCGCTCATTCCTAGGATGAGAAATTTTCCGTAAAGCCTTGTGATATAACATCAATCTTCTCAACCATATCATCCTCCGGCTTGACCGGAGAATGACAGAGTGCGGTTGGCAAGGGCCGCCCCCATTCCCTTCTTCCATGTCTTCCCGGCTCGGCGCGCCTGCGGCGCTTGACCGGGATGACGACCGGGAGATGGGCGGGGTCGTGGGCGCTGGTCACGCGGAGACGCGGAGATCGCGGAGGGAGGCAGGCGCCGCCTGGGGCCGGGGTCACGGGAAGAAGGGGTCGCGGATCGGGTTGGGTCGCGCGGACGGCCGGATGGCTTCTCCGCGAACTCCGCGGCTCCGCGTGCGACTTGCTTCGCCGCCCGGCCGGGATCACCGGAACGTGCCTCTCAGCCCCAGAGGTCGCGGGGGGCGGGGTGCATGATGTTGCCGTCGAAGGCGATGCCGGGGACGCGGTCCTGTTTCATCAGGAGGGGGCCGTCGAGGTCGACGACGCGGGCGCCCTGGGCGACCAGCATGGCCGGCGCCATGGCGAGCGAGGTGCCGACCATGCAGCCGACCATGATCTCCCGGCCCGCGGCGAGCGCGGCATCGCGCAGGGCGAGCGCCTCGGTCAGGCCGCCGGTCTTGTCGAGCTTGATGTTGACCATGCCGTAGCGGTCGGCCAGCGATGCGACGGTATCGCTGCCGTGGCAGCTTTCGTCGGCGCAGAGGATGACGGGACAGTCGATGCCGGCAAGACCGGCGTCGTCGCCGGCCGGCAGCGGCTGTTCGATCATCTCGACGCCCAGGGCGGCAAGGTCCTGGCCGATAGCCCTGAGCAACTCGACGCTCCATGCCTCGTTGGCATCGACCACGAGGCGGGCGCCGGGGGCGCCTGTGCGGACAGCGGCGAGGCGTTCGAGCACCAGTTCGCCGTCGAGCTTGATCTTGAGCAGGGCACGGTCGGCGTTCTTCGCCGCGGCCGCCCCCATGGCTTCCGGGCTGTCGAGCGAAAGCGTGTAGGCCGTGACGAGATCGGCCGGTGCGTCCAGACCGGCAAGCTGCCAGACCGGGGTGCCGGTCATGCGGGATTCGAGATCCCACAGGGCGCAGTCCAGCGCGTTGCGCGCGGCACCCGGCGCCATCAGGGCGATGAGTTCGTGGCGGCTGGCGCCCTCCTCCACCGCGCGGTGTACCGCGGCGATCTCGGCGAGGCTCGATTCGATGGTCTGGTTGTAGCGCGGATAGGGCACGGCCTCGCCGCGGCCCTCGACGCCATCCTCGCCGATGGTCACGACGATGACGTCGGCGGCGGTCTTGGAACCGCGCGAGATGCGGAAGACCTGGGCGAGCGGCCAGGTTTCGTGAACGGCGGCGACGGTGCGGCTCATGACTCTCTCAATGCACTGGGGCAGTTGCCCGGTTTGCCGGTTCCCCGGGTCATCCCGGCCAAGCGACCCGGGCTTGCCCGAGGCGCGCAGAGCCGGGACCCATGCCGGAACGCCTGCACCTGCGCCGGCTCGCGTGGCAAGGTTCCGGCCTGGGTCCCGGCTCTGCGGGGGCAAAGCCCCCTTGTCCGGGATGACGGACAAAGGAACGTGTGCGGGCGTTCACCACGCCTACATCTTGGCCAGGACGTCGACGATGGGGCCGACGCCGCCGCGCAGGGGGTCGCAGCAAGGCATGCCGAAGCGGCGCTGGGTGTCTTCCATCCAGGCTTTGGCATCGTCCTGGCTCATCGCCGAGGTGTTGATGCTGAAGCCGATCACCCGGGCCTTCGGGTTGGTCAGGTGCGCGGCGCGTTCGTTGATCTCGATGCATTCCTCCAGGGAGGGCAGCGCACGGCCCGGCACGCCGCGCATGTGCGGGCGGGTCGGCTCGTGGCACATCACCAGGGCATCGGCCTGCGCGCCATGGAGCAGGCCCAGGCTGACGCCGGCAAAGGAGGGGTGGAAGAGCGAACCCTGGCCCTCGACGACATCCCAGTGGTCGGGCGTGTTCTCCGGGGTCAGCCATTCGGTGGCGCCGGCGATGAAATCGGCGATGACGCCGTCGATCGCCACGCCCTCGCCGGCGATGAAGATGCCGGACTGGCCGGTGGCGCGGAAGGTGGCGTTGAGGCCCCAGGCCTTCATCTCCTTCTCGATGGCGAGCGAGGTGAACATCTTGCCCAGCGAGCAGTCGGTGCCGACGGTCAGCACACGCTTGCCGGCGCGCTCGTAACCCTTGCCGACCTTGAAGTCCTGGCTGGGCTGGCGCACGTCGAACAGGGTGCGGCCATGCTTGCGGGCGGCCTCGGCCAGCACCGGGATGTCGGCCATGCGCTTGTGCATGCCGGCCATGACGTCCATGCCCGCCTCCAGGGCGGCAAGGATCGTGGGCACCCAGTTGTCGGGGATGAAGCCGCCGGCGTTGGCGACACCCAGCAGCATGGTCTTGCAGCCGGCGGCCGCGGCTTCGGCCGGCGTCATGTCGGGCAGCTTGAGATCCTGGGTACAGCCTTCCAGGCGGATCTGCGCCCTGGCCTTCTCGGGACGCCAGATCTTGACGCCGGTGCAGCCCTTGATCGAAAGCTCGTCCTGGGCGTCGCCCAAGAACAGCAGATAGGGCGAACCCGCCTTTTCCATGATCCCGTTCCTTTGCCGTTGTCGCCGCGCGGCACGATCCGCTCCAGCCCGTTTCGGCGCGATTTTACCGATTTGGCCCGCCGATGAAAGCCGTGCGGGCCTCAGCGGTGACGTTCGAGGAAATCGCCCAGCGTGGCGTGATAGGCCTGCGGTTCGTCGGCCGCGGGCTTGTGGCCGCTGTCGGCGAAGACGACCATTTCCGAGCCAGCGACCGCCTGGTGGATCAGGGCGCCTTCCTTGATCGTGATGTAGTCGTGCGCCCCGTTGAAGACGAGGCACGGGCGGTCGAAGCGCCGCAGGTCCTCGAGGCGCGACCAGTCGGCAAGGTCGCCGACGCAGGTGAACTGCGCCGGCCCCCAGAGGCCGTCCTGGATGGCGAGGTTGAGTTCGCCGCGGGCCTGCACGCGCCGCCCGCCGGTCGGCCGGCGGTCCTGGTGGCGCGTGTAGAAGAGCGTGCAGAAGGCCAGATATTCGGGATCGTCGAGGCTGCCTTCGGCCTCGTGGCGCTCGACCATGGCGAGGGTCTGCTCGCCGAAGGCGGCGATCAGGCGGCGCAATTCGGCCATGTGGAAGGGCATGTCGGCGCAGGTGTTGGCCGCAATGAAACTCTTCACCGCGCCGGGATAACGGCAGACATAGTCGCAGCCCAGCCAGCCGCCCCAGGAATTGCCGAGCAGGTGGACGGGGCCGAGGTCGAGCGCCTGACGCACCGCCTCGACCTCCGCGGCGTAGCGCGCGACGGTCCAGAGCGTTCGGTCCTCGGGCCGGTCCGATGCCCCGGTGCCAAGCTGGTCGTGGGCGACGACGCGCCAGCCGCGATCGGCATAGGCGGCGTGGACCCCGCGGATGCCCTCCGAGGCGATGCCCGGCCCGCCGTTGACGAGGAACAGAACGTGCGGCCCGCTGCCGTAGCTGTAGACCGCGACCTCGCCGCCGGGTACCGCGACACGGCAGGTCGCATCGGGCCGGCGAGGCTCAGCCGGTGCGGCCGGCGTCATGTCAGAGCAGGCCCTGCCGGGTGAACCAGGCTTCGGCGGCGGGATGGAGCGGCGCCGAAAGCCCCTCCATCATCGTGGCGGGGTCGAGGGTCTCGAACACCGGATAACTCGTGCGCAGTTCGTCGAGGTTCTCGAAGATCATGGAGACGAAGTCGGAGACGACCTCGTCGGGCATTTCCGCACGGGTGACTACCGTGGCGTTGACGCCGTAGGTGACGACCCCCTGGTCGACGCCGCGGTAGAGCCCGCCGGGCACCTCGGTCATAACGTAGTAGGGCCGTTCGGCCACGAAGGCCTGCACCGCCGGCGAATCGATCGGGACGATGCGGATCTCGACCGCGTCGGCGATGTCCTCGATGGCGATGGCGGGATTGCCGACGGTGTAGAAAAAGGCGTCGATCTTGCCCTCGATCAGGGCCTGGTTGGCCTCGTTCTGCTGCAGGCCCTCGGCCCGGATGTCGTTCTCGATGTCGATGCCATAGAGTTCCAGGATCTGTTCGGCGTTGACCCGGGCACCCGAGCCGGGATTGCCGAGGTTGACGCTCTGGCCGCGCAGGTCCTCGACGGTGCGGATCGGGGTCGCCGCGCGGGTCACCAGCAGCACGGTCTCGGTGTGCAGGCTGAACAGGCTGCGCAGATTCTCCAGCGGTTTCCTTTCCCACTCGTCCTCGCCGTTGAAGGCCTGGTACTGCACATCCGACTGGACGAAGCCGAAATCGAGCAGGCCGCGGCTGACCGCATTGACGTTGAAGACCGAACCCAGGCCCGGCCGGCCGATGCAGTTGTAGGTGCCGTCGGAATACCTGTTGATGATGTTGCAGGCGTAGAGCACGGCCTTGAAGTAGACGCCGGTGACCGCACCGCCGCCGAACAGCAGGTCCTGGGCCGCACGGGCGGGCGCGCCTGGGGCGAGCAGGCCGACGGCGACCAGAAGGGCGAGAACAACAAGGCGCAATCGACGCATCGGACGACCCCCTGAGCGAGAACGAGGCAGAGTAGCGCGAGACGGGCCAGCGGCACAGCCGCGGATGCGACCCGGTCAGCCGCCGGCCGCGGCCCTGCCGGCCAGCCAGTCGGCGACCAGGGCCGCGATGGCCTCCGGGCGTTCGGGCAGCATGGCATGGCCCACACCCGGCAGATCGACCAGAGCGACACGCGCGCCCAGGGCCTGGCGCAGCAGGTGGCCGTTGCCCGGCGGGGCGACGATGTCGTCACTGCCCTGGATCACCAGCATGGGCGCGGTGCCGCCCTCCCACCAGTCCTCCAGGGGGGTGGCGGCATTGGCCGCGTCCTGGATCGAACGCGCCGCCTGCCACCAGCCGTCGAGCCAGACCGAGGCATCGGCTCCGGGGGCAAAGAACAACCGTGCCAGCACCTCCAGGCGGCGTCCCTCCGGCAGGGCGGTGTCGTAGAGCCGGGGATAGAGCTCCCACTCGGGCGGCAGGGGCAGCTTGCCGCCACAGGCCAGCAGGACGAGGCGGTCGACCAGATCGGGGCGGTCCGCGGCCAGGCAGCGGGCGATGCGCTGGCCGTTGGCATGGCCCAGGACATGGACCGGGCCGCTGCAGAGCCGTTCGACGACCAGGGCGGCATCGCCCGCCAGGTCGTGCAGGGTGACGCCTTCGACCGGGCCCGAACTCTGCCCGACGCCGCGCGGATCGAGCGCGATGGTGCGGTAACCCTGCGGCACCAGCCGGGCGCAGAGATCGTCGAAATCGGCCGCGCCGCGGCCGTGGGAGGGGATCATCACGATGTCGCGCCCCTGGCCGGAGACCCTGGCGGCCAGCCGCAGGGCGCCCTGCTCGACGATGACGGCCGCGGGTTCCATGATCCTAGTGGTCGTCCTCGTCGGGCACCTGCGAGGTCTTCAGGATCGTCGCCATGATGAAATAGACGCCGACGGTGAAGACGATGTCGAGCAGTTGCTGGTCGCTGAAGGCGGCGCACATGGCCGACCAGGTCGGGCGGGCGATCTCCTTGGCGGCGAACATGTCGTCGGCGGCGGTGAGCAGCAGGGCGTCCTCGTCGCTCCAGCCCGCGGCGGCGGCACCCAGGCGGACGCGGTCGATCTCCGCGTCGGCCATGCCGATGGCGCGCGAGCGCACAACGTGGTGGTCCCACTCGTAGGCCGAACCGGTGTTGTGCGCCGTGCGCAGGACGAGCAGCTCGCGCTGGCGCCCGCTCAGGCTGCTGGTCCGCACGATGTGGTTACGGAAGTCGACGTAGCTCAGCATCAGCGCCGGGTGGCGCGCGATGACGTTATGGATGTTGAGCGGCGTGCCGAGATCATCGAGCACGGGCCTGAGCGAGGCATCCCACTGCTCGGGCGGCAGGGGCGAGAGGCGGCCTGAAGCGGCATCGGTCATGGCTGGTTCCTTCAGTTGCACTTGGCGGTGATGCCGCCATCGACCAGGAGCTGGGCGCCGGTGACATATTTTGCCTCGTCGCTGGCCAGGAAAAGTGCGGCGTGGGCGACGTCCCAGGCATCGCCCATGTGGCCCATAGGTACCATGGCGTTGCGCTCGGCGATCAGCTTGTCGCGGTCGCCGTCGCCGTACTGGCCGAGCAGGCGGGCCTCCACGAGCGGGGTGTGCATGAGGCCCGCGATCACGGTGTTGGCGCGGATCCTCTCGGGCGCATAACGCACGGCGACCTGCTCGGTGAACTTGTGCAGGCCGGCCTTGGCGGCGGTGTAGGCAATGTTGTCGCGGCCGAAGTAACGCACCCCGGCAAGCGAACTGACGTTGACGATGGCGCCGCCGCCCTGGGCCGACATCACGGGAATGGCGTGCTTGCAGGTCAGGAAGACGCTGGTCAGGTTGAGCGCGATCTGAGCCTCCCAGACCGCCTCGTCCATGGTCACCGGATTGCCCGGCGCCGAACCCCCGGCGTTGTTGTGCAGCACGTCGAGCCGGCCGAAACGGGCAAGGCAGGCATCGACCGCGGCCTTGACCTGACCGCCGTCGGTGACGTCGGCCTGGAAGGTGGCGCACACGCCGCCCTCGTCGGCGATCAGCGCGGCGGTCACCTCGGCGGCGGCGAGATCGCGGTCGAGCGCGAAGACACGGGCGCCCTCGCGGGCAAACAGCACGCTGGCCGCCTTGCCGTTGCCCCAGCCCGGCCCGACCGATCCGGCGCCGGTCACCAGCACCACCTTGTCCTGCAGACGCCCTGCCATGATCCCCCTCCGCGACGGCGGCGGACCTTGGCACAGCGCGGGGGCCACGCCAACGCCGGCAAATCGCGGCCGCGCCATTGACGGCATGACGTTTTGCGCCTTGATTTGTCAAAACACCTGCCAACGGAGCGCGTGATGAAGCCGTCTGCAGCGATCGAAGACCTGATCGACCTGGAGCGTTATCCGCTGGACCGGATCGGCTCGCCGGGCTGGCAGGCGCTGGTCGACGACTGCAAGCGACAGTATGTCCGCCAGGGTGCGGCCAACCTGCACGGCTTCGTGCGCGCCGATGCGCTGCCGCTGCTGGCGGCCGAGGCCAAGGCGATGCTGCCCAACGGCATCAAGAAGAAGCGCGTGCGCACCGCCTTCTTCCACGAGGACGAGCCGCAGTACCCGGAGGGCCATCCGCGGCGCCGGCAATGGCCCGACGACCTGCGCCAGCTCGCCTACGACCAGATCGCGCCGGACGCCATGATCCGCACGATCTACGAATGGGGCCCGCTGACCGAGTTCATCCGCGTCGTCGAGGAACGCCCCACCCTCTACCGCATGGCCGACGAGTTCCAGGCGCTGAACCTGACGGCCCTGGCCGACGGCGAGATGCAGCCCTGGCACTTCGACGCCAACGACTTCACCATCACCCTGCTGCTGCAGGCCAGCGAGGAAGGCGGCGCCTTCAACTACGCTACCGAACTGCGCGAGGACGGCAAACCCGACTACGACGCCATCGCCCACATCTTCGACGGCGACATGAGCCTGGTGCGCACGCTGGAACGTTCGGCCGGCACGCTGACCCTGTTCCGCGGGCGCAACGCCTTCCATGTCGTGACGCCGGTCAAGGGCAGGGCCGAGCGCATCACCGCGATCATGACCTACGACGAGAAACCCGACTGCATCGCCAGCGAACGCGGCAACACCTTCATCTACGGCCCGCGCGTCGCCGAGATCTACCGCGCCCGCAGGGAGGCCGCAGCACGATGAATGCCACAGACCTGGCCGCAGACCGGGTGGATCTTGCGCGTTACCCCATCGACCGGCCCGACAGCCCGGAGGGGCGCGCCCTGGTCGATACCTGCCGCGCGCAGCTTGCCGAGAACAGCTGCGCCAACCTGACCGGTTTCCTGCGCCCGGAGGCGCTGGCGGCGATGAAGGAGGAGGCGCTCGCCCTGGAGGGCATGGCCTATCGCCAGGACGGCCGGCGCAACGCTTACTTCACGCTCGACGATCCGGCCCTGGCGCAGGACGACCCGCGGCGGCGCTACTGGCACTACCGCATGAACCAGCTGGCGGGCGACGCCATCCCCGCGGGGACCGGCTGCCGGGCGCTCTTCGAGTGGGCGGCGCTGACCGAGTTCTTCCGGCGCATCCTGGGTTACGCGGCGCTCTACCCCATGGCCGACGAGTTCCAGAACCTGAACCTCATCTACCTGCATGCCGGTCACCACCAGCCCTGGCACTACGACCAGGGCGAGTTCGCCGTGACCCTGCTGCTGCAGGCCGCACAGGAGGGCGGCGACTTCGAGTTCGTGACGGCGATCCGCAGCGAGGAGGACGAAAACCTGGAAGGCGTGGCCGCGGCGATCGACGGGCGCCATCCCGGCCTGGTGCGCCCGGCACGCGATGCCGGGACGCTGACCGTGTTCCGGGGGATGTACGCCCTGCACCGGGTGAGCGAGGTCGCCGGCGAGCGGCCGCGCATCACCGCCGTTCTGAGCTACGACGGCCGCCCGGACCGCATCGCCACCGACCGCGAGAACATCCACATCTACGGCCCGCGGGTGGCGGCTGTGCTGGAAGCCCGGCGGGCACAACAAAGGCTTTGAAACCTGCCGCGGGGTGCGCTACCTCCGCGGCCATGGACAAGGACAATCCGCGACTCGACGTCGACCCCGAAACCATGCGCGCCATGGGCCATGCCATGGTCGACATGGTGGTCGACCACTGGAGCCACATGCACCGCCGGCCCGCCGCCGTGACACGCGATGCCGCGAGCCTGCGCGCCATCCTGCGCGAGCCCCTGCCCGAGGCGCCCGGCGACTGGCAGGAGACGCTGGCCATGGCTCGCGAGCACATCTTCGAGAGCATGGGCCAGATCGCCCATCCCCGTTTCCTGGCCTTCGTGCCCGGGCCGTCGAACGCCGTGGCCGCGCTGGGCGACATCCTGACCACCGGCTACAACACCGCCGCCAGCCTGTGGCGCGAGACCCCCGGCCCCGTGGAGATGGAACTGGCGGTGCTGGAATGGCTGCGCGAACTGGTCGGCCTCGACCCGGCCTGCGAGGGCATCTTCACCTCCGGTGGCTCGGTCGCCAACCTGACCGGGATCGCGGCGGGGCGCACGGCGATCCTGGGCGAGGACATGGCCGGGGCCGTCGCCTATTGCGCCAGCCAGACCCACAGCTCGGTCGCGCGGGGCTTCCGCATCCTGGGCTTTGCCCGCAGCCAGCTTCGCGCCATCGCGGTCGACGCGGCCTTCCGCATCGACCTTGCCGCGCTGGAGGCCGCCATCGCCGCCGACCGCGCCGCCGGGCTGCGGCCGTTCTGCATCGTCGCCAATGCCGGCACGACCAACACCGGCGCGGTCGATCCCATGGACGCCCTTGCCGACATCGCCGCGCGCGAGGGCATGTGGCTGCATGTCGACGGCGCCTATGGCGGCGCCGCCGCGCTGGTCCCTGCCGGGCGCGCCCTGCTCGGCGGCATGGCGCGGGCCGACAGCGTGACGATCGACCCGCACAAGTGGCTGTTCCAGCCCTACGAGGCCGGGGTCAGCTTCGTGCGCCACCCCGGCCTGCTGGAGCGCACCTTCGCGAGCAATCCGGAATACCTGCAGGACGTCGCGGGCAGCATGCTGGAGGTCAACCCGGCCGACCGCGGCATCCAGCTGTCGCGCGGCGCGCGGGCCTTCAAGATGTGGCTGTCGCTGAAGCTGCTCGGCGCGCGGGCCTTCCGGGCCGCCGTGCAGCAGGGCATCGACAACGGCGAGATGGCCGAGGACCTGCTGCGCCGGAGCGGGCGCTTCGAGATCGTCACGCCCGCGACCCTGGCTGTGATCACCTTCCGCTTCGTGCGCCCCGGTTTCGATGGCGCCGCCGCGGACCGGCTGCACCGGCGCATCGTCGATGCCCTGCTCGCCGACGGCTATGCCTTCGTCACCTCGACGGAACTGGGCGGGCGCACCTGCCTGCGCTTCTGCACGATCAATCCCAGGACGACGCAGGAGGATCTGGCCGGCACCATCGACCGCATCACCGCCTTCGGCGACGCGGTTCCGGCAGGAGACGCACCGTGAGCGGGCCGTCGCCGCGCTGGCTGCCCGTCCTTGCCCTGCTGCTTGCCGGCGCCTGCCAGCACGGCGATTTCGCGACCGCCCAGGGCGGCAGCGCGGGCGGAGTGGAGCAGCCGCTGATCGTCACCCTGGACGACGACGGGGGCGCCCGCGACATCGCGGTCGCGGCGGCCATGGAGGAACTGCAGGTTCCCTCGGTCAGCCTGGCGGTGATCGAGGGCGGACGCATCGCCTGGACCCGGGCCTGGGGCGAGGGCATCACCCCGGCCACGCCCTTCCAGGCCGGCGCCATGGCCCAGCCGGTCGCCGCGACGGCGGCCATGACGCTGGTCGAGGAAGGTTACCTGACGCTCGACGACGACGTCGGCGTCTGGGTCGAGGGCTGGCGCCTGGCGGTGCCCGGCCATCCCGTGACCCTGCGCAACCTGATGAGCATGACCGCGGGTTTCACCGATCCGGCCTTCGAGGGTTACCCGCAGGGCGCACCCCTGCCCACCCTGAGCCAGATCCTGGGCGGCGATGCCCCGGCAAATTCGCCGCCGCTGGCGGTCGCGACACCGCCGGGTTCGGCCTTTGCCGTCTCCGACAGCGGTTATGTCGTGTTGGAGGTGACCATGCAGGGCGCGACCGGCATCGACTTCGCCGAGCTCGCGCGCGCCCGCGTGCTGGTGCCGGCCGGCATGAACGCCAGCAGCTTCGAACAACCCGCGGGCGACACCCTGGCGGTGATCGCGGCCAGCGGCCACGACCGCAACGGCCGCCCGATCGCCGGTGGCTGGATGAACAGCCCGGCGCGCGCGGCCGGAGGCCTGTGGTCGACGCCGAGCGACCTTGCCGCCTTCCTGATCGCCCTGGGCGAGGCGCAGGGCGGCAAGGGCGAGCTGCTGGGCGCAACCGGCGTGGCGCAGATGCTGGAGCGCCAGAACGGGGGGCCCTGGGGCTTCGGTTTCGCCCTGGCCGGCGACGAGCGGACCCTCGCCCTGCACAAGAGCGGCGCGAGCCCCGGCTACAGCGGCTACATGATCTTTTTCCCGGCGACCGGCCAGGGCGGCGTGGTGATGACCGGCGGCGACAACGGCAGGGCCATCGCCGCGGCGATCCTGGCAGGCCTGGGCGAAACCTACGGCTGGCCCTGGGACGGCGTCCTGGTCGATTGACGAGGCCTCCCGAGCCTCTACAAGGGGGGCGCAACCGGGAGACCACCATGGCCGACAAGCCCCTCGACCTCGATTTCGTGCGTTCCTTCTTCCCCGCGCTTAACGACAGCTGGGCGTTCATGGAAAACGCCGGCGGCAGCCTGGTGCCGCACACGGTGATCGACCGCGTGAAGGACTACATGAGCGAGTGCCAGGTGCAGCCCGGCGAGGGCTCGGCGATCGCGCGCGAGGCCGCCCGGCGCATGGCGCAGGGCCACCGCACCGTCGCCGCCATGCTCAACGCGGAACCCGAGGAGGTCGTCGTCGGCCCCTCGACGACGCGCAACGTCATCGCGCTGGCTGCCGGCATCCGCGGCTGGTTCAAGCCGGGCGACGAGCTGATCGTCACCAACCTCGACCACGAGGCCAACAACGGCCACTGGCGGCGCCTGGAGGAGTTCGGCATCACGGTGCGCGAATGGCAGGTCGACCCGCAAACCGCCGAGCTGGAGCTCGCAACGCTGAAGCCGATGCTCAGCGAGAAGACGCGGCTGGTGTGTTTCAGCCATTGCTCCAACGTCGTGGGCGGGCCCAATCCGGTCAAGGAGATCGCCGATGCGGTGCATGCCGTGGGCGGCCTGGTCTGCGTCGACGGCGTCGCCTACGCGCCGCACGGCTGCGTCGACGTCAAGGCGCTCGACGTCGATTTCTACCTGTTCAGCCTCTACAAGACCTTCGGCCCGCACCTGGGCGTGATGTACGGCAGGAAGGAACTGCTGCTGAAGGCCAGGGGGCAGTACTTCTACTTCCACGGCGAGGACAACGTGCCGCTGAAGATGAACCCCGGCGCGCCCAACCACGAACTGACCGCCGGCTGCGTCGGCATCGGCGAATACTTCGAGGCGCTGGCGGCCCATCACCTGGAGGAACCGGCCAACGACCTGCATGGCCGCATCCGCCAGATCTACAAGCTGATCGCGGCGCATGAGGAAAACCTTTCGCGCAGGTTCCTCGATCATGTCGCGGCCAATCCGCGCATCCGCCTGATCGGGCGCCACACCGCCGACCACGACCGCCGCGCGCCGACCTTCAGCTTCACCGTCGAGGGCATGGCCTCGCAGGACGTGATGGCCCATCTGGAACGCCACGGCATCGCCGCCAACGCCGGCGACTTCTACGCGCCGCGGGTGCTCGAGGCGATCGGCATCGATCCCCGGGACGGCGCCGTGCGCTGCTCCTTCGTGCACTACAACACGGCCGCCGAGGTCGACCGGCTGGTCAAGGCGCTGGAGTCGCTTCCCGCCGCAGCTTGAACGAGCGTTCAACGACCGCATCGCAGGGTTTGCCAAGCGGCCCGGAAGCGGTTTCTATGGGGGTGGGCAAAGAGGGTTGCGCCAAGCGACCCCGGGGGAGCGCAGATGGCTTTGGCCGCAGAGGCGGTGGCGCGGAATCCGGCGCTTGTGGCGAGGGACATCCACAAGGCGTTCGGATCCGTCGAGGTGTTGAAGGGCGTCTCGCTGACCGCACAGGAAGGCGACGTGATCGCCATGCTGGGCGCCAGCGGCTCGGGCAAGAGCACCTTCCTGCGCTGCATCAACCTGCTCGAGATCCCCAATTCCGGCGAGGTCCTGGTCGGCGGCGAACTGATCGCCATGACGAAGAACCGGCGCGGCGAGACCGTGCCGGCCGACAGCAAGCAGGTCGACCGCATCCGCTCGCGCCTCGGCATGGTCTTCCAGTCGTTCAACCTGTGGTCCCACATGACGGTGTTGCAGAACGTCATCGAGGCGCCGATCCACGTGCTGAAGAAATCCCGCGCCGAGGTGCTGGAGGTCGCGCACGCCACGCTGGAGAAGGTCGGCCTGGCCGACCGCGCCGACTACTACCCCGCCCATCTCTCGGGCGGCCAGCAGCAGCGCGCGGCGATCGCGCGGGCTCTGGCGATGGAGCCCGACGTGATGCTGTTCGACGAACCGACCAGCGCGCTCGATCCCGAACTGGTCGGCGAGGTGCTGCGCGTGATGCGCCAGCTTGCCGACGAGGGCCGCACCATGATCGTGGTGACCCACGAGATCGGCTTTGCGCGTGAGGTCTCCAGCGATGTCATCTTCCTGCACGAGGGCAGGATCGAGGTTCAGGGGCCGCCGGACGCGATGTTCGGCAACCCCGATTCGGAGCGTTTCCGGCAGTTCCTGGCGAGCAATCTCACCACCTGAACGCCGGGCGCGCCCGAACGGACGAGGAGAGCCCTTCCGGGCTCGCAACAAGGGAGTGGAACCATGAAGAAACTGTTCGCTGCCGCATTCGCACTTGCCGTCACCGGTCTGTTCGCCCAGCAGGCGAGTGCCCAGGACGTCGTGCGCATCGGCACAGAGGGCGCCTATCCTCCGTTCAACTACATCGACGAGAACGGCGACCTGCAGGGCTTCGACGTCGACATCGCCAAGGCGCTGTGCGACGCCGCAGGCTTCACCTGCGAATTCGTCGTGCAGGACTGGGATGGCATCATCCCCGGCCTGCTGGCCGAGAAGTACGATGCGATCATCGCCTCGATGTCGATCACAGCCGAACGTGCCGAGGTCGTCGCCTTCACCGGGAAGTACTACAACACGCCGGCGAAGTTCATCGCGTCCGCCGATTTCATGACCGAGATTCCGGTCGACACGGCCGCGGCCAACGCCGCGCTCAACGGCATGAAGGTCGGCGTGCAGCGCGCGACGATCCACGAGAACTTCATCACGGACAACTTCCCCGACGTCGACCTGAAGAGCTACGCGACCCAGGACGAGGCCAATCTCGACCTCGCCAACGGCCGCGTCGATCTCGTGCTCGCCGATTCCGTGGCGCTCGACGAGGGTTTCCTGCAGACCGACATGGGCCAGGGCTTCAAGTTCGTGGGGCCGGACTATTCGGACCCGCGCTGGTTCGGCGACGGTGCCGGCATCGCCGTGCGCCAGGAGGACACGGACCTGAAGGATGCGCTCAATGCGGCGCTGGCGCAGATCCTGGCCGACGGCACCTACAAGACGATCAACGACAAGTACTTCGACTTCAACGTCTACGGCGAGTGAGCCTGACGTGACCTGAGAACGGGGCGTCGCGCGCCGCCGGCAACGGCGGACGCGGCGCCCCTCTCGTTTCCCGCCCGGGAGTTGCCGATGTTCGACCTGAAGGGCTACGGCTGGATGCTCTGGGAAGGGCTCGCCATGACCCTGACCGTGGGTGCCTGCGCCCTGCTGCTGGCGGTCGTCATGGGCCTGCTGGGCGCCTGGGGCAAGCTGGCGCGCAATCCCGCCGCCAGGCTGGCGGCCAGCACCTACACCACCGTGATCCGCGGCATTCCCGAACTGCTGCTCCTGCTCATCGTCTTCTACGGCACCCCGACCCTGCTGCAGAAGCTGGCCGAAACCATGGGCCACGACATCCGGGTCGACTTCAACGCCTTCACCGCCGGCGTGATGACCCTGGGGTTCATCTACGGCGCCTTTGCCACGGAGGTCTTCCGCGGCGCCTTCCTGGCGGTACCGCGCGGCCAGGTCGAGGCGGCCTATGCCTGCGGCATGTCCAGGGCACTCGCCTTCCGCCGCGTCATGCTGCCCCAGATCTGGCGCTTCGCCCTGCCCGGCCTCGGCAACGTCTGGATGGTGCTGATCAAGGCGACGGCGCTGGTCTCGGTGATCCAGCTCGACGACCTGATGCGCAAGTCCTTCATCGCAATGGGCGTGACCAAGCTTCCCTTCGACTTCTTCTTCGTCGCGGCGATGATGTACCTCGGCATCACGGCGGTCTCGATGATCGGCCAGCAGCAGATCGAACGCTGGGCCAACCGCGGCGTCCAGAGGGCCTGAACGATGGACACCCAGGTCATCATCGACAGCTTCCCCGCCCTGCTCGACGGCCTCTGGCTGACCGTCGAGATCACGGTCTATGCCCTGCTGATCGGCTTCTGCCTTGCCACCGCGGTCGCCATGATGCGGGTCTCGCGCAACATCCTCCTGCGCGCGCCGGTGATCGCCTACATCTTCTTCTTCCGCGGCACGCCGCTGCTGGTGCAGATCTTCCTGATCTACTACGGCAGCGGCCAGTTCCGCGCGGAGCTGACGCAGATCGGCCTGTGGCACCTGTTCCGCGAGCCCTATTTCTGCGCCCTGCTGACGCTGGTGCTCAACACCGGGGCCTACAGCGCCGAGATCTTCCGCGGCGCCATCCAGGCCGTGCCCCACGGCGAGGTCGAGGCGGCGCGCGCCTGCGGCATGTCGGGCTGGCTGCTCTACCGCCGCATCATCCTGCCCAAGGCGATGCGCCTGGCCCTGCCGGCCTATTCCAACGAGGTCATCCAGCTCTTCCAGTCGACCTCGCTGGTCTCGATCATCACGCTGATGGACCTGACGGGCGTGGCGCGCACCATCGTGGCGCGCACCTTCGACGTCTACGAGATCTACATCACGGCGGGTCTGCTGTACCTGGCCGTGACCTATGGCGTGTTGTGGGTCTTCCGGCTGGTCGAGCATCGACTCTCGGGCCACCTGCGCGAACGCGAGGATCCGGCTGCAGCCGTGCGCGACGCCCTGCGGGCCCGCGCCTGAGGAGAACGCCATGGACGGATGCAACGTGCTGGTCATCGTCTCGGACGAACACGCCCGCGACATGGCCGGCTTCCACGGCAGCGACGTCGCGCTGACACCCAACCTCGACGTGCTGGCGGCGCGCGGCACGGTGTTCAACCGGGCCTACACGCCCTCGCCGATCTGCGTGCCCGCACGCGCCAGCCTGGCGACCGGGCGCTGGGTCCACGACACCGGCTTCTGGTCGAACGCGCAGCCCTACGACGGCAGCGTGGAGGGCTGGGGCCACCGCCTGATCGAGAACGGCCGGCGGAGCGTCTCGATCGGCAAGCTGCACTACCGCTCGGCAGAGGACGACAACGGCTTCGACGAGGAGATCGTGCCGCTGCACGTCAAGGGCGGCCTGGGCTGGACCCGCGGCCTGCTCGGGCGCGACGGCTCGCCCTGGGGAGCAGCGGCGCATTTTGCCGAGGAGATCGGGCCGGGCCTGTGCGACTACAACCGCTACGACATGCGCGTGCAGCGCGAGACCGTCGACTGGCTGACCCGGGTGGCGCCCGGACTCGACAGGCCGTGGACGCTCTACGCCTCGTTCGTCTCCCCGCATTACCCGCTGATCGTGCCGCAGGAATTCTACGATCTCTATCCGCTGGACCGGCTGGAGCCGCCGCGCCTCAACACACCCGGCGAGATGGCAAGGAACCCGGTGGTCGCGGCGATGCGCGCCTACATGAACTACGACGACTACTTCGACGATCACACGCGGCTGGTCGCCAAGGCGAGTTACCTCGGGCTGGTCTCCTTCCTCGACCGCCAGATCGGCACCGTGCTGGCCGCACTGGAGGCGAGCGGCCAGCTGGAGAACACGCTGATCGTCTATACCAGCGACCACGGCGACTGCGTCGGCAACCACGGCATCTGGACCAAGTGCTGCATGTTCGAGGAATCGGCGGCGATCCCCATGGTGGTCGCCGGTCCGGGCGTGCCGGCGGGCCAGGTCATCGACGACGAGCAGGTCTCGCTCGTCGACATCCACGCCACGGTGCTGGAAGCCTCCGGCCTGGGGCTGTCGCAGGCCGACCGCGCCCTGCCCAGCCGCGACCTCGTCGCCATCGCCAACGGAGCACGCCACGGGCGTTGCGTGCTCAGCGAATACCACGACGGCGGTTCGATCACCGGCATGTTCATGGTCCGCGTCGGCGACTGGAAGTACAACGCCTACCCCGGCTATCCGCCCGAACTCTACGACCTGGCGAACGACCCGCACGAGGCCCGTGACCTTGGCGAAAGCCCGGACCATGCCGGGGTGCGCGCGCTGTGCGCAGCGAAGCTGGCCGAGATCTGCGACGTCGAAGCGGTGAATGCCCGGGCCTTCGCCAACCAGGAGGCCAAGATCGCGCAACTGGGCGGCCGCCAGGCGATCCTCGACAGCCCCAACTTCGACTTCACGCCGATCCCGGGCTGAACGGGGACGAGGCAGGGACGCGCGACGCTGAGGGCGCCTGCCGGGGGCGGGGTCACAGCATGGATCCCGGATCGGCGGCGCTGCGCGCCTTGTCCGGGATGACACCAGAGGGAGGCGTGCGGTCAGTAGGTCGCGCGGCCGCCGGAGATGTCGTAGACGCCGCCGGTGGAGAAGCTGCAGTCCTCGCTGGAGAGCCAGGCGACCAGGGCGGCGACCTCGTCGGGCTGGCCGAGGCGACCCATGGGAATCTTGGCCGTCATGTAGTCGAGCTGGGCGGGGGTGACCTGGTCGACCATGGGCGTCTCGATGACCGCGGGGCAGACGCAGTTGGCGAGCACGCCGGTGCCAACCAGTTCCTTTCCGAGCGACTTGGTGAATCCGATCAGGCCGGCCTTCGAGGCGCTGTAGGCCGAGGCGTTGGGGTTGCCCTCCTTGCCTGCGACCGAGGCGATGTTGACGATGCGGCCCCAGCCCGAGGCGATCATGGCGGAGGCCAGGGCGCGGCAGACGAGGAACTGGCCGGTCAGGTTGATCTCGATCATGCGGCGCCAGGCCGCGACGTCGACCTGCCAGACCGGCTGGCCGCTGCCGCCGATGCCGGCGCTGTTGACGAGGATCTGCACCGGGCCCGAGGCGGCTGCCAGGGAGGCGGCAGCGGCGATGGCGTTCTCGTCGGTGATGTCGAGGACCTGGGCGCTGGCCCCCTGCCCCAGCGTGGCGACCGCGGCGTCCAGCCCGGCGGCATCGCGGTCCCACAAGATGGTGCGGGCGCCGGCCTCAAGCAGGCGGCGGGCACAGGCCAGGCCGATGCCGCTGGCGCCGCCGGTCACCACCGCCGTGCGTCCCGTGAAGTCGTAGACTGCCGCCATCGTGTCCCCCCGTTGCCATGCCTGCCATCCCGGCGGTGCCATCATAGCCGCGCAGGGCTAGGATGGGCCATGCGCCTCTACGCCACGATGCTGACGATCCTGCTGCTTGCGGCCCGCGGCGCCGCGGGCGAAGAAGCGCTTGTCGTCGCCGGCACCGGCGGCCAGGCGCCCCTGGCGGAACTTCAGGGCGACGGCACGATCGGCGGGCTGGAGGCCGACCTGATCGGCGCGCTGTGCGACCGGCTCGCCCGGACATGCACGATGACGGTGGCGCCGTCGTGGGGCGACCTCGTCTCCGGCCTGCGCGGGGGCCGTTATGCCATCGGCTACGGCGGGCTGTCGCAAGGCACGCTGGCGGGCCTGGGCATCGCGGCCAGCACAACCTACCTGCCGCTGCGCGCACAATGGGCGGTGATCGCGCACTTGGACGGCGCCGCCGACCCGCTGGCGCAGGAGGACACGCGGATCGGCGTGATCCGCGGCACGCCCCATGCCCACTGGCTGGAGGCGCGCCTGCCGCAGGAACGCCTGCTGCGTTTTGCCGACGAGGAGGAGATGTTCCTGTCGCTCCACACCGGCACGGTCGATGCCGTGTTCGGCGACGGCCTGCTGCTCTGGCGCGACCTGCTGCAGGGTCCCCTGGGCAAAGGCGTGGTGCTGCGCGGCCCGGGCCAGGCGGTGGAGCAGGACGGCCTGGTGCTTGCCCTGCGCGACGATGCCGCATTCGGCGAGGTGGTCGACGGGGCCCTGGCGGCGATGGCATGGGACGGCACGCTGGCGGACCTGGTGGCGCGCCACCTGCCCGGCCTGCCGCTGCCCTGACACGGCCCGTTCAGTCGCCCAGCAGGTTGGCCCGCTGGTCCGCGACCGGCTCGCGGCCCGCGACATGGCAGACCGTATCGCCCTGCCAGAGGAAACGGCGGTCGGCCAGTTCGTGGACCAGGCCGGCGGTCGGGCTGAAGACCAGGGTGCGGGCGTCAGCGGCGGCGGGCGCGGCGGGATCGACGATCTCGGCAACGACATCGCCGCGCGCCACGACATCGCCCAGGGCGACGCGGAAGGTGACGATGCCGGTCGCCGGCGCCTCGATGAATCCCACCGCCTCCAGGGGCAGCGCCTCGCCCGCGTGCTGCGGCAGCGGGCCGGGGTCGCCGGCCACGACGCCGCGGCGGCGCAGGAAACGCATGATGGCGGCGGCGTCGGCAGCAGCGGCAGCATCGTCGACGTCGGCAAAACCCCGCAGCTCGACGGTGGCGGCCAGGCAGGCATCGGGGATTGCCTTGCCGGGATGGCGCTCCTGCAGCGTGCGCCAGACCACGGTGCAGGCATGGTCGAAGGCAAGGCCGCTGCCGGTGCCGTTCTCGAGCAGCGTGAGGGCGCAGCCGAGATCGGCATGGAGATCGGCGGCCTGCGGCCACAGGGCGGCATCGACAAAGAGATGCAGCAGGGCGCGCTGGGCACAGTGCAGGTCGAGCACGATGTCGGCATCACAGGCGAGGCCGAGCAGGGCGGCCTTGAGCAGCGAACCCTCGCGCGCCATGCGCAGGCCGGCCAGGGCCTCGGCCATGGCCTCGCGCACGATCGCGACATTGGTGCGGGCGTCGCTGCCCAGCCCCTCGCCCACAGCCTCGTCGACCGCGTCGGAAAGATCGGGCATGGCGCGGTTGAAGTTGACGCCGCTGTCGAGGTCGTGGCGCCCCAGGTGATGGCCCTGGATACGCTGGGCAAGGCCCACCGGGTTGGCGAAGGGCACCAGCACGACCTCGCCGGGGATATCGGCATCCGAGAGCCGGGCGAGCAGGTGGTGGGCAACCAGCAGGGCCGGCGTCTCGCCGGCATGGATCGCGGCCTGGACATAGGCCTTCGGCCCCTCGCCCCGGCCGAAGCGGTGCACCAGCAGTTCGCGCTGCGTGCCCGGCAAGGGACAATCCAGCGCGATGCGCTCGATGCGATGGCTCATGACCCGGACTCGTGGAACAGGTCGCCGGCGATGGCGCAGAAGTACTGGCCCTGGCGCGTGAAGCGGTGGCTGCGGCGGGCATAGAGCAGGCCGTCGACGGGCGCGACGACCGGCGTGCGCCGGCGGGTCTGCGGATCGACGATGTGGCAGAAGGTCTCGCCCTCGGCGACCCGGTCGCCCAGCTCGCGGTGATAGACCAGGATGCCGAAGGTCTCCCCGAACATGCGCCAGAGGCCCTTGCTGGAGCGCGCCCGGCAGCGCTCCGGCGGCAGGGCGCCGGGATGGCCGGCGACGACGCCGCGGCGCTGCAGGAAGTGGAACAGGGCATCGGCGTCGGGCCGCGTCAGGTGGTCGTCGACGTCGCGCTGGCCACGCAGTTCGACGACGGCCGCCATCGCCCCGGGCGGCACGGGCAGGTCGGGATGGGCCCGCGCCACCGCCTTCCAGACCAGGACATGGGCCGACTTGAAGGTCACCATGCGGTTGCCGCGGTCGACCAGCACGACCTCCGCGCCGATCTGGCGGGCGAGGTCCTGCGCATCGGGCCAGTTGTTGTCGCTGACCAGAAGGTGGAGCAGCGCCTCCCAGGCCGAATGCAGGTCGAGCACGATGTCGGCATCGAGCGAGAGGCCGAGCAGGGTCGCCTTGAGCACCTCGGGTTCGCGCGTGTCGTTGCGCGCCTCCAGGGCCTGCGCCATCGCCGTGCGCACGGCCGCAACATTGGCCGCGGCGTCTTGCCCCAGCCTGCCCGCGACGCGTTCGAGCACACCCTCGACCAGGTCGGGGAAGCCGCGGTTGTAGTTGCGGTTGGTATCGAGGTCGTAGCGCCCCTGGGCCTCCATCAGGACCTGCTGGGCAAGGCCGATGGGGTTGGCGAAGGGCACGACGACGATCTCGCCCGTCACCTGGCCGGCGGCATCGGCCTCGGCGAGGCGGTCGAGCAGGTGTTCGAGCACGACGATGCCGGGCAGTTCGGCGGCATGCAGCCCGGCGTGGAGATAGGCCTTGGGCCGGGCGCCCGGCGTGCCGAAGCGGTGGACGAGCAGGTGCCGGGCGGTGCCCAGGCTGGCGGCCGGCAGGTCGATGCGTTGCGTGACGTGGACCACGCTCGCCTCAGTGGTCGATCACGGGAAGGTCGGGCGGCGGCAGGGCATGGTCGCCCGCGACCACCGCGAAACTCTGGCCGGGCCGGACCAGCAGCGAGAGGTTGCGGCCATAGACGATACCCTCGGTGCGGCTGGCGACCGGCGTGCGCGCCGCCGCGAAATCAACGACCGCGGGGTCGACGATGTCGGCGACGACCTCGCCGGCCTTCACCCGCTCGCCCAGGGCGACGCGGTAGGAGATCACCCCGGCGCAGGGCGCGACCATGGTGTCGGAACCTTCCAGCGGCGTCGGGCTGCACAGCGGTTCGGGCGGCGAGCCGGGATCGCCCGCGACAAAACCGTGGCGCTGCAGGAAACGCAGGATGGCGCGGGCATCGGGTTCGGCCATGGCATCGCTGCAGTCCTGCTGGCCGCGCAGCTCCAGGGTCGTGGTGAAGGGCGGTGGCGGCACGGGGCGGTCGGGGAAACGCGCGGCGAGGTCGTGCATCAGGACGGTCGCCACGGCATCGAAGGTCGAACCCTCGTCGGTAGGGAAGAACAGCACGACGCGGCAGCCCAGCTCGGCGGTGAGATCGCCATAGGCCTGCCAGTGGGCCTGCGGGAAATAGGCGTATTGCACCGCCGCACCGTGGCAGTGCAGGTCGAAGATCATGTCGGCGTCGATCGAGAGCGCCATCAGCGCCTTGCGCAGGACGTTGGCCTCGCCCTCGGCGTCCCAGTCGGCGACCGCCTCGCGCGCGGCTGCGCGGATCGTCGCCCGGTTCTCCTCGAGATCGTCGCCCAGGCGGTTGCCGACCTTCTCGGCGACCTTGTCGGCAAGGCGGGGATACCAGCGGTTGAAGTTGCCGTCGCCGTCGAGATCGTAGCGGCCCAGGTGATAGCCGTGGATACGGTTGGCCAGGCCCACGGGATTGGCATAGGGCAGCACCGTGATGTCGGCCAGCACCTCGCCGCGCGCGTCGGCGGCCGCGAGCCAGCCGATCAGGTGGTTGAGCACCAGGGTGCCGGGCAGCTCGTCGGCATGGAGGGCGGCCTGGAAGTAAAGCTTGCGCCCGACGCCGCGCGTGCCGAAGCGGTGGACCGTCAGCGCCCGGCTGGTGCCCGGCCCCGGCGCCATCAGCGGTATCGTCTCGACCTCGTGCGGCATGGTCACTCCAACTGTCCCTGGGCCACCTTGTCGGAGGCGCAGGGAGGGGAGTCAAGCCGGGCCGCCCTGGCCTCCGACCGCGACGTAGTCGTAAACGCCGACCCCCTGGACGATCAGGAAACGGCAGGCCGAGCCATCCAGGCCATGGACAAAGTGAGCGGTCATGGGCGCGACCGCGCAACGCCCTCCAGGCAGAAGCCTGTGCACGGCACGGGGAGCCCGTGTCTCGACCACCAGTTCGCCCTCCAGGCAGACAAAGCTGTCGGTGATCTCGCTGTGATAATGCCAGGGCACCGACTGGCCTGGCCCCAGGGTCAGGATAGAGACCATGAGGTCGGCGCCCTCGGCGACGGTCTCGGTTCCGTCGATCTCGTAGTCGCCCTGGTTCTTCAGCTCCATCGCAGGCTCCTCGCAAAAGGGGATCGATGCCGGGCACCATCTTGCGCCCCTTGCGGCGACCTGTAAGGTGCGCTGTCATGCGATGCACGCAAAAGGGAACCAGAACGCATGCTCGTGATCACCCCCCAGGATATCGCCGGAACCGGACGCGACCGCATGGTCGGCGACGGCAGCGCCCACGCCATGTGCTACCTGGCGGAGGAGGACGGCTGCGGCTTTTCCTTCTCGACGCTGGAGATTGCGGGCGGCAGCAAGGGTTTTCCCCTGCACTACCGCAACCACATCGAGGTCAACCTCGTGCTGGAGGGCAAGGGCGAGATTCACAACCTGGAGACCGACGAGCGCTGGCCGGCCTCCCCGGGCACGCTCTATGTCATCGGTCCGGCCGACCGCCACGAGGTGGCGCTGAAGGGCGACGTCAAGGTCGTCTCGCTCTTCAACCCGCCGATCAAGGGCAACGAACACCACCAGGACTTCGGCGGCTATCCGCCTTCGGGCGAGATTCCCGCAGCCTGGGGTCCGGCCGGCGGCAGCCCGACCAGCCGGCGCATGTTCGTCAAGCAGCTTGCCGACATCCCGGTGGTAACGCTCGGCGGCGGCCGGGCCGAGGCGCGGCGCTACCTGACCAGGGCTGACGATGTCGGCATGACGCTCTCGGACCTGCGGGCCCAGCCCGGCGGCGAGGCGACGCTGTGGTACAAGAACCACGTCGAGGCCAACTTTGTCGTCTCGGGCAAGGGCGAAGTGACCGAATTGGCGACCGGCAAGACTTGGCCTCTGGTGCCGGGCACGCTCTATGTCGTCGGGCCCAAGGACCGCCACCGCGTGACCAACACGGACGGCCTGCACATCCTGTCGATCTTCAACCCGCCCCTTGTCGGCGGCGAGACCCACGACGCCGACGGCGCGTACCCGCCGACGGGGGAGATTCCCGAGGCGTGGCGCCGAAGGACACGGACATGACCAGCCAAACCGCCGGACATCCCGCCCGCACCAGCCGGGGCCGCAGCCTGCCGGTGCGGCCCTGGCGGTTCGGGCGGCTGCGGGCCTCGCCCTTCATTCCGTTCTACGAGGAGCGGATCGGGCCCAACGCCTCGTTCTCGGTTTACAGCGGGCACATGGCGCCGGGCTATCTCGACGAGGACGTCGAGGCCGAATACGCCAACCTGCGTGCGGCGGCGACGCTGTTCGACGTGCCCGAACACGCCATCGAGTTCGTCGGCCCCGATGCCGCGCGTTTCCTCGACCACCTGATGACCCGGCGCATCGCGCGCATGAAGGTCGGGCGCTGCGGCTACGGGCTGATGTGCTACGACGACGGCGGCGTGCTGATGGACGGCGTGCTGATCCGCCTGGCCGACGACCACTTCCGCTACGTGCTGGCCGACGGTGAAATCTTCGGCTGGCTGCGCGCACACCAGAAGGGCTTCGACGTGCGCATCGTCGACACCGAGGACTGGGTGCTGCAGGTCCAGGGCCCCAGGGCGCTCGACGTGCTGGCCGACCTGTGCGACGGCGGCGCGCCCGAGCCCTTCCCCTATTTCTCCTCGGCGCGGGTCACCATGGCGCGCCAGCCGCTGCTGATCACGCGCACCGGCTGGACGGGCGAACTGGGATTCGAGATCTACGTGCCCGAGAGCGCCGACCACGCCGCCCTGTGGCGCCACCTGATGGCCGCGGGCACGCCCCACGGCATGCGCTTTGCCGGCATGGCGTGCATGGACATCCGGCGCATCGAGGCGGGCATCCTCGACAACGGCACCGACATGGACCCGACGATGACCCCCTATGCCGCGGGCATCGGCGGTTTCGTCGACCTGTCCAAGGAGGCGTTCATCGGCCGCGAGGCGCTGGAACAGGCCGACCGCCGTCCGCGGCTGGTGGGATTGAAGGCACAGGGCGCCATCAAGGCCGGCATGGCGCTGACGGTCGACGGGCAGGCAGTGGGGCGGCTCACGGCGGCGGCCCATTCGCCCTTCCTGGGCCACCACATCGCCTATGCCCGCTTCGAGGAAGCCGGCGACTGGATCGGCCGCCGGGTCGCCTGCGGGCCGGACGGCGTGTCGGGCGAGACGGTCGCCCTGCCCTTCCATGATCCCGACAAGCTGATCCCGCGCGGCAAGGCGCGCGCCGAGAGCTCGTGACGCAGGGTGCCACGGCTCCTATCCTGCCTGCGGAATTGCAACGCACAAGGGGACGGCATGTTCTATCGCAGGATCGGGGAGCAGAACGGGGTGTCGATCGCGCACGGCACCGCCTCGGCGGCGCGGCCGCTGACGCGGCGTGACGGGCTGGGCTTTTCGCTTTCGGTGGTGACGGCCCCGGCGGGCGCAACGCACGAACTCTGGTACCAGAACCACTGGGAGGCCAACTACGTCATGGAGGGGCGCCTGCGCCTGGAGCAGGTCGCGACCGGGCGCAGCTGGGAGATCGAGGCCGGCGACCTCTACTGCGTCGGGCCGAAAGACCGGCACACGCTGACCTCCCACACGCCCTACCGGGTGATGAGCGCCTTCAACCCGCCGATCGAGGGCAACGAGACCCACGACGCCGAGGGCGGCTACCCGCCGACCGGGCCGCTGCCGGAAGGCCAGGCGGAGATGTTCGTGCGCCGGCCCGCGGACCTGGAAGCGATGGGGCGGGCCAAGGTGACCCCGAGCGGGGCGCGCCTGCGGCGCTACCTGCTGGCGCAGGACAGGCTGGGCGTCACATGGTCGGACGTGCACTTCGCCGACGGCTCGGCCTCGAAGCTCTGGTACAAGAACCACTGGGAAGCCAACTACGTCTTCGAGGGCGACGGCACGCTGGAACACCACGGCACGGGCGAGGTGCTGCAGCTTGAGCCGGGCATGCTGTACTGCGTCGGCCCGGACGATCCGCATACGCTGACCGCCGGTACGGGGCTGCATATCGTCAGCCTCTTCAACCCGCCGCTCACCGGTACCGAGGTCCACGACGCCGACGGCGCCTATCCGCCGACCGGTCCGCTGCCTCCGGGTCCGGGCAAGGCCTGAGCCATGAAGGTCATCCGGTCCGCCGACCTGATCGGCACGGCGCGCGAGTCGACCTTTGGCGCGGGCGCCCGCGCGCTGATCTACCTGACGGAGCAGGACGGCACCGGCTTCAGCGTGGCGACCGTGCACTCGGGCGAGGCGCTCGAGAGCGGCCCGCTGCACTACCCGCACCACGTCAAGGCCAACTACGTGCTGGAGGGCGCAGGCGAGATCGCCGGCGAGGACGGGCGGGTCTGGCCGCTGGCGCCCGGCTCGTTCTACGTGGTGGGCCCCGATGATCGTTACCGCCTGCGGCTGGAGGGGCCGTGGACGACCTTCTCCATCTTCACGCCCGCGCTGACCCTGGAGCGGGGCGTCGACGGCGGTTTCGCCGCATCCGGCCCCCTGCCCGCGGGCTGGGGCAACGGCGGGCGGCGCATGTTCGTGCGCGGCATGGCCGACTACGAGCGCAAGCAGCTGAGCACCGGCCATTCCAGCGTCCACCGCCCCCTGCTGGCGGGCGACGGCATCGGCCTGTCGCTCTCGGACCTGACGACGCAGGCCGGCGCCAGCATCGACCTGTGGTACCGCCACCATGTCGAGGCCAACTATCTGGTCGAGGGATCGGCCGAAATCCTCGACAAGGCAAGCGGACAGAGCCACGCGCTGGTGCCTGGCGACATGTTCGTGATCGGGCCGAAGGACAAACACCGCGTCAGCAACACCCATGGCGCCCGCTGGCTCAGCATCTTCAACCCGCCGATTACCGGCAGCGAACGTTACGACAACCTGGGCGGCTACCCGCCGACGGGCGACGTGCCGCCGGCCTGGCTCTGAAAGGATCATCGATGTTCGCACGCACGCTGAAGGAACTGGCCGGTACACCGCGGCAGAAGGTGCTGTGCGAGGGCAAGACGGTCTCGACGCGGATGCTGGCAAAGGGCGACGGGCTGGGCTTTTCGCTTTCGGACGTGCGGCTGGCGCCGGGCATGGATTTCACGCTCTGGTACAAGCACCACTGGGAGGCCAACGTGGTGCTTGCGGGGCGCGGGCGCGTCGAGGACCTGACGACGGGGCAGAGCTGGGTCATGGAGCCGGTCATGATGTATTGCGTCGGCCCGAACGATCGCCACGCCATGCATGCAGAGGAGGACCTGCACCTGCTCTCGGTCTTCAACCCGCCGCTGCGGGGCGACGAGATCCACGAAGGCGACGGCACGCTGGCGGCTTCCGGGCCGATCCCGCCGGGGCCGCAGGGAGGCTGAGGGTGTTGACCTGCCCCCGCTGACTGGTCCGGTTTCAATGTTAGTGCATGGTCGGCTTTGTCGCCAAGCTGGTT
>JAQCLG010000186.1 GCA_027592745.1 Pseudomonadota bacterium
TCCGGCCTGTTGGGTCCCGTCGCAGGGTCAAGGTGAGGTCCAATCGACGCACAGTTCCCATGTGAGTCGCAGACTTTTTCCTAACACCGTAGATTCTGGACTGTTTTTGTCTCTGAGGCAAGGATTGGGCCCCGTCGGCCTTCAGCTGCTGCCGACACGAAAAAGGGCCAGCCGGTCGCCCGGCTGGCCCTTGTCGGAAGCGTCGATCGGGAGATCAGAGACCCGAATAGAGGAAGAACACGCACTGGTTCGTGGTGGTCGTGAAGGCATAGGCGCCGGCGGTCTGGCAGTTGTTGCCGGTCGACTGGATGTCGCCCGAGTTCGCCACGCCGTCGTCGAACTGCGCGTCGAGTTCGCCGGCATCCGGGGGAGCCATCAGCGAGCCGGTGGTGTCGCCGGCACCGGTCGGGGTGCCGAGGCGCAGCCAGTTGCGGGTGTTGCCGTTGGCCGCGACGCTGACGGCATTGACCGCACCGCCGACCTTGCCGGCCGGAAGCATCTCGCCCAGGACGAACTGGTCGCCGCCGATGCCGCTGATCAGGTCGCCGGCCAGCAGATGGGCCCAGAACTGCTCGTCCTCGCTGCCCGCGGTCTCGATCAGGCCGTCGGCATCGCCGTTGGTGATGGCAAAGCCGCCGGAGGTCGCGGCACCCAGGCGGGTCACCGCGCCGTTGAAGTCGCCCGGTGCGGCGTTGTAGCGGTCGCGGAAGATCGCGGCGGCCGTCTTGTAGCTCTGCAGCTGGGTCATCTGGGACTTCAGGCGCGCCGAGTCGATCAGCTCCTGGCCCTTGAGAACCGCGCCGATCAGCAGGCCGATGATGACCAGGACGATCGAGAGCTCCACCAGGGTGAAGCCGCGTTCGCGGCGGTGTGTAACGTTGGACATTGGAATGTCACCTCATTGTTGAACCAAATCGGAGACATCCGGGCCCGTGTCATTTCGCTACAAGGCCGCACACCGCCGTCTGGCTTTGTACGCTGCGTTCCGAAATGAGACACGAGCGGCCGACCGCTCCCTTGCTGGCAAGGTGCCCCTTGCGTCCCGCCGATGCTCCGCCGCATGCCGCGATGCCCTGTCAATTTTACAGGATGATGATCCTCAATCACGATGCGTAGTGCCAGAAGCCTCTTGGCACTCTTCTAAGATCCTGAGATCGTTGAGGAATTTGTCGCCGGTTCGGCATGCCCCGGCAACCGGCGGCAGAGCCTGCCGGGGCGCGCGTTCTTGACGTCGCCTGGAATATCCCGGCACGAATCCAACCGTGCAAGCATGATCGTTCGTAGCTCTTGCCGCAAACGCCGGCTCGGACCGGCGCCGTGCGGCGGTCAGGCGTCGGCCTTGGTGCCTTCGCCCTCGCCGGTGTTGCGGTAGTCGGTCGGGGTCTGCTCGACCACCTTGCGGAAGACGCGGTTGAACGAGGCCAGGCTGTTGAAGCCGACGTCGAAGGCGATCGTGCTGATCGGCTCCTCGGTGGTGCGCAGCATGTACTTGGCTTCCTCGACCCTGTGTTTGTTGATCAGGTCGGAAAAGCTCATCTCGAACCCGGTGTTGATGATGCGCGAGAGCTGGTGTTCGGCGATGCCGAGTTCCTGGGCCAGGTCCTTGCGGCTGTAGGTCGCCTCCTGATAGACCTTGTCGAGGTCCATCTGGGCGCGGATGCGCGCGACCAGGACCTTTTCCTCGTCGTTGAGCGGCGTCCGCTCGGTCTCGCGCGGGCTGGGCGCGTCGCTGATCGTGCGCACCGGTACCGCACCGGCATAGACGCGGAACAGCGAGGACATCACCAGGTAGATCAGCGTCAGTTCGAGCACCGTGACGATCAAGCTGGTGCCCGAGGCATCGACCAGGGCGAACATGCCCGCCATGTGGGCTGCGATCAGGGCGAGGTTCAGGCCGACCACGGCAATCACGATCCAGTACTTCTCCTTGCCCATCTCCTGTTCGCGCAGGCCCGCCAGATCGCGTCGCAGCAGCAGGGTCAGCAACAGCAGGATGGCCATGCCGGTCACCGCCCGGTAGAGCGCGAAAAAGGCGAAGGGATCGACGCACAGGCTGTCTGGCCCGCCCATGCAGACCGATTCGGTCTGGACCGCGACATTGATCACCGGCACCGCCAGCACGGGCAGCCCCAGGATCAGCCAGTGGCGTGAATCGGGCACGCTGCGGCGCACCAGCTCGAGCACCAGAAGGTAGCTGAGCGCCGGCACCAGGGTGTCGACGAACAGGTAGATGCCCTCGATGAACCCGGAATACTCGATGACGCCGAAGCTCACCAGGACGCGCAGCAGGAAGGCCAGGGCGAAGGCGCCGAACAGGCTCAGCGGCAGCGCCGCGAACCGGTAGTCGTCGGTCCGCAGCAGCGTGAGGACAATGACGAAGACGCTCTGGAGCAGGCCGACGAACTCCAGGGCCTGGGTCAGTGTGAACACGGCGTCGGTCATTGCGTCTCCCCGGACATCTCTTGGTTCAGCCGCTCGATGGCCTCCGACAGGATGGCCCGTTCGTCGTCGGCCATGTCAGGCTTACTTTCCATGATCCCGCCAAGCAAGATAAGTGCCGCTTCGCTATCGCCCATGTCGTTCAGGATGAAGGCCGGCATGTGCGCGACCCAGAAGGGCGCGCGGGGGTCGTCTCGCGCTGCAAGGTCCTGGGCGATCGCCAGCGCCAGGTCGAGATCCTCCAGGCGGTGCTTGGCAAGGAACATCGCCTGGACGCGCCAGCGCCAGCCCTCCTGCGGGTCGATCTCGGCGCGTGCCAGCAGGTAGTCGATGACATGGCGCGAGTCCGCCGTGTTGGGCGTGAAGCCGTACCAGTAGGAGGCCAGGTACGGCACCGCCATCGAGCGGGCATCGAAGCTGTCGAGCAGGCTGAACCAGCCGGTGAGGTCGGCGTAGTCGAGCTCCTTCATCGGCACCAGCACGCCGCCCGAAACGCCGATGTTGGCCAGCATCAGGACGCCCTTGCGGAAGAAGAACTCCCCGTCGCCCAGGGCGCTGGCCAGGGCGACGTCGTGGCTCGGCGGCGGTGCCAGGGCCTCGCTGGCGGCGCGCCGGTCGAGCAGGCCGTAGCCGACCAGAACCTGGGCTGCCAGGACGAAGGCCAGGAAGGCGAGGTTGCCCCGCGCTTGCGTCATCTCAGAACCGGCGCCGGCGGAAATCGAAGACCGCCGCGGCCAGCAGCAGGGGCAGATAGACGCCCGCCTGGGCAAGCAGCGGCACGATGCCGTCGACCTCGCCGACCCCGTGGGCCAGCCACCAGGTCTGACCGAACAGGTCCAGGCGCGGCATCACCAGGCCCACGACGTAGATCGCCTTGGAGACGATGTTGCCCAGGGCATCGACCGCCGTGGCGTTCCAGTCCGCCTGCACCACGCCGAGCAGGAATCCCTCCATGCGCGCGACCAGGTAGAAGCCGAAACTTGCCATCGCCGCGGCGCCCGCCGACCGCAGCGAAAGCGCGAAGAACAGCGCGGCGGCCACCATCACCAGGGTTTCCAGCAGCAGGCTGCCGGCCCACAGCGCCAGGGCGCCGCGCGGCGGCATGCCCGCGATCGTCAGCAGGACGACGGCGACCAGGGCAAGGAAGATCGCCACGCCGCTGAAACCTGCCCAGGTGATCAGCACGAACTGGGTGCGCGAGACCGGGCGAGAGAGCATCAGGTCGATCTCGCGGTTCTCGAAGCTGCGCTGGACGTGAAAACACACGAACAGCACCAGCCCGGCGATCAGGATCAGCCGGGTGCTGAAACCGGCGAAGGTCAGGGCCGTCTCGCGCCCTTCCATGAAGGTCGCATCGCCCAGGAACGAGGCAATCAGCACGGCACCGAGCAGGGCCAGGAACAGGCCCAGTATCAGCCGGTCGCGCACGGCCGTCAGCACGATGTAGCGAAAGGTTACGAACACGACGCCTGACTCCGGCCCCCGAGCAAGGTGGCGCTCTGTTCCCGATACTAGAAGGTGAGGGGACGGGGGTCGATAGAGAAGGTCGAATAGAGGTCGATGTCGGCCGGATCGGGCAGCGGCGCGCGTACGATCGTGGCCTTCAGGAAGATCACCAGTTCGATGACCTCGCGGTCGTCGTCGTTCGACTTGAAGAGGTTGCCGACCCAGGGCACGTCCTGGAAGCCGGGCACGCCGCTTTCGATATTGGCCGAGACCTCCTGCATCAGGCCGCCCATGATGACGACCTCGCCGGAATGGGCCGAAACGACCGAATCCATCTCGCGCACTTCGGTGATCGGCACCTGGGAAACGACCTCGTTGTCGGAAGCGAGGGAGACCGCGGGGTCGTCGACGAAACCGATGATGCGCGACAGGGTCGGGCGCAGGCTCATGGTGACGGTGTCCTCCTCGAGGTTGATCGAGGGCTGCACCACCATGACCAGACCGACGGGAACGGTATTGAGCTGGCTCTCGAACGTACGTGTCTCTCCAAATTCGGTCGTCCCGTTGTCGATGGTGACCGTGAAATAGACCTGGTTCTGGGCGACCTTGAGAATCGCCGGCTGGTTGTTGCCTATGGCAAGGCGCGGATTGGCGACCGTGCGTGTCGTGCCGAAGGTGCTGATCAGGGCGAGCACGCCGTTGACGTCACTGCCGCTGTAGGCAACGCCGACAACGTCGCCGCCTTGGGCGAACAAGGAACTGCCGGTCGATACGGCGGCAGTGACCGATCCGCGCAGCACGTCGGCGATCGCGGTCCAGTCGACGCCGCTGCGGAACTCGTCGTTCAGATTGACCTCGACCACCTTGGCTTCCACCAGTACCTGGCTGCCGACCTGCTCGAGCAGTTTCAGAAGATACTCCTGGATATCGCTGTGCTGGCGCTGGGTGGCATAGACCGACAGCAGGCCACCCTGACGATGCACGCTGAAGGTTTTGGTCGTCTCCACCGTGGCGTCCGTGGAGACGGCACCATCGACGCCCACCGTATCGACCGCGGCCAGCTGGATGTCCTGAATGTCGGTCTGTGGCGAGGTGTTCACCAGTATCTGGCGGATGTTGTTCTCGAGCTCCAGATAGAAATCGCCCGTCGACGCCTGGTTGATCGATGCTGCCGAACCGTTGCTCGTCTGGCCTTCACCCACCGCTGAAAACACATCGGTCGAGATATCGATGGAGGAGGTGCTGCCGCGCTATGCCGCGATCTGGTCGATGCGGTAGGTCCGGTGATAGGGACGGTCGAGTTCGACCCGCAATACGCCATTCTTGAAGGAGTAGCGCAGGTTCGCCATGTTGGCGATGCGCTCGACGACCTCGATGAACGGCTTGTTGTGGGCGGTGAAGATGATGCCGCCGTCGATCGCGGCGTCGAGTTCCAGGTCGACCTCGGCGGCGCGCGCCAGTTCGAGCAGGACCGAGCGGATCGGCACCGTGTCGGTGACCGAGATCGAGACCAGGCGCTCCTCGGCGCCGGCCGGCGGCACGAGCGCCACCAGGGCGGGCATCAGGTCGGGAATCGGCGGAGCTTCGGCTGCGGGCTGGGGCGCTGCGGCAAAGTTCGACGAACCCAGCACGTTCTCGAAGTCCTCGCGGGTGAGGTCGGCGGCGGGATCCTGATAGTCTCCCAGCGGGGCACCACAGGAGGCGACGGACAGTGCCAGCGCCAGGACGATGAACCCCTTGGCGCATGCCCAGCCCAACGAAGTCTCTCGACGGCGCGCGCCCATCGCGCGTCTCCCTTCCACAACAGTTGCGTTGCCTTTATATACCAGAACCTAAGCAAATGAAACCAAGCACATGAGAATCATGACAGAATCGGGGTTTGGAATGTGTTGTTTCGAGCACAGTGTGCGCCCGGCTCCGGCGCGCGGGTCCTGGAGATGACGCCATGATGGACCTTGCCGGCTGGCCCGGCTCGGTGCCCGGCCTCGTCCTTGCCGGCGTCCTCGGGCTGGTGTTCGGCAGCTTTGCCACCATGCTTTCCCATCGCCTGGCCTCGGGCAGCGACGTTGCGGGCCGCCGTTCGGCCTGTCCCTCCTGCGGCGCGCGCCTGGGCGTGCGCGATCTGGTGCCCCTGTTTTCCTGGCTTTTCCTGCGCGGTCGCTGCCGCCACTGCGCCGCAGCGATCGGCTGGCGTTATCCCGCGGTCGAGGCCGTCTGTGCCCTGGCCTTTGTCGCGGCCTGGTGGGCGGCCGGCGGCTTCGGGGAGGCGTTTGCCCTGCTCGCCGCTCTGGCCGTGGTGCTGGTCGCCATGAGCGCGGTCGATCTGGCGCAGGGCTGGCTGCCCGATCCGCTGCAGGTCGCCGCCGCCGTGCTTGCCGTCCTGTGGCGTCTGTCGTCGGACGATCCGGCGGCCGCCCTGACCGACGCGGCGCTGGGCGCGGCGGTGCTGGGCGGCGCCGGCCTTGCCGTGC
>JAQCLG010000019.1 GCA_027592745.1 Pseudomonadota bacterium
CCGGCCGAGCAGGGCCAGGCGGCGCCGGCGCCGGCCGGCCCCGGCTACGAACTGATCCAGTCCATGGAGGCCCAGCAGCGCGTCATCGCCCAGGCCTACCGCAGCGGCATCGTCGCCCTGGACACCGAGACGACCTCGCTCGATCCCATGCTCGCCGAACTCTGCGGCATCTCGATGAGCACCCAATCGGGCGGGGGCTGCTACATCCCGGTGGGGCACCGCCAGCGCGACGCCTTCGACGCCAAGCCCGAGCAGCTTGCCCTCGACGATGTCGTCGCCGCACTCAAGCCCCTGCTGCTCGATCCCTCCGTGCTCAAGATCGGCCAGAACATCAAGTACGACCTGGTCGTGCTGGCCCGCCACGGCCTCGACGTCGCGCCGCTCGACGACACCATGCTGCTCTCCTATGTGCTGGAAGGCGGCAAACACGACCACAAGATGGATTCCCTTGCCCAGCTCTACCTCGGACGTTCGACGATCCCCTTCAAGGACGTCTGCGGCACGGGCAAGAACCAGATCACCTTCGATCATGTCCCGCTCGACCGCGCCCTGGCCTATGCCGCCGAGGACGCCGACATCACCCTCTCGCTCTGGCAGCACCTCAAGCCGCGCCTGGCATCGGAAAAGGTGACGACGATCTACGAGACGGTGGAGCGGCCGCTGATCCCGGTCATCGCCGAGATGGAAAGGCAGGGCATCAAGGTCGACCGTACCGAACTGGAGCGGCTCTCGGGCACCTTCGCGACGCGCATCGACGCCCTGGAAAAGGAGATCCACGCACTTGCCGGCCATCCCTTCACGATCGGCAGCCCCAAGCAGCTGGGCGAAGTGCTGTTCGACGAGATGGGCATGGACGGCGGCGGCAAGAAGGGCAAGTCGGGCGCCTACACGACCTCGGCCGACGTGCTGGAGACGCTCGCGGCCCAGGGCCATGCGCTGCCCGAGAAGGTGCTGGAATGGCGCCAGCTCTCCAAGCTCAAGAGCACCTACACCGACACGCTGGTGACGCAGATCAATCCGGTGACCGGGCGCGTCCATACCTCCTTCTCCATGGCCGCTGCCTCGACGGGGCGGCTGGCCTCATCGGACCCCAACCTGCAGAACATTCCGGTGCGGACCGAGGAAGGCCGGCGCATCCGCACCGCCTTCATCGCCGAGAAGGACCACCTGCTGCTTTCGGCCGATTACTCGCAGATCGAGCTGCGCCTGCTTGCCCATGTCGCCGACATCGCCACGCTGAAGGATGCCTTCCGCGATGGCCTCGACATCCACGCCATGACCGCCAGCCAGGTCTTCGGCGTGCCGCTCGAGCAGATGGACGGCGAGACCCGGCGCAAGGCCAAGGCGATCAACTTCGGCATCATCTACGGCATCAGTGCCTTCGGCCTGGCCCGCCAGCTCGGCATCGGTCGCGACGAGGCCAGGGCCTACATCGACGCCTATTTCGAGCGTTACCCGGGCATCCGCGACTACATGGATGCAGCGCGCAAGCAGGCGCGCGAAACCGGCTACGTCACCACCCTGTTCGGGCGCAAGTGCCATGTGCCCGGCATCAACGACAAGAACCCCTCGACGCGCGGCTTCTACGAACGCGCCGCGATCAACGCCCCGCTCCAGGGTTCGGCCGCCGACATCATCAAGCGCGCCATGATCAAGGTGCCCGGCGCGCTCGCCGAGGCCGGCCTGAAGGCGCGCATGCTGCTGCAGGTTCACGATGAACTGCTGTTCGAGGTGCCCGAGGGCGAGGCCGATACGACCGCCGCACTGGCCAAGCGCGTGATGGAGGATGCCGCCCATCTTTCCGTGCCGCTGACCGTGGAGACCGGCTTCGGCAGGAACTGGACGCAGGCGCACTGAGGGGCAGCGAGGGAGGCTGCCTTCTGCCTGGCGGGGCGAACCTTCCCCGATGGCGGGCGGTCAGCCCTTGCCAGCGCAACAGGCGCGGCCGGTGACGGCATCCTCATAACGGTCGTGGTGGCGAACCCAGTCGCCCAGATCGCCGTTCGGGCCGGTCTCGTTGCGCCCCAGGGGGGCGATGTCGAGATAGGCATAGATGCCCATCATCGCCTCGTCGCCGCGGGCGTAGGTCGAATAGGTATGGAAGATCGTGCCGTCGCGATCGCGGAAGAAGGCGCTGGTGCCGCCGTAGTCTTCCAGCTCCGGCGTACAGGCCCGGTGGTTGTAGATCGCTTCGCCACGGGCCATTTCCTCGGGCCTGAACGAGACGCCGAAGTCGAAGTTGAAGTAGCTCCCTGCCGAGGAGACCCAGCGGAAACCCCAGCCCATGCGCTCCCTGAAGGGCGCAATCCTGCTCCACGGCGCGCTGGAGACCGCGGCGAAGGAGACATCGTGATGTTCCATGTGGCGCCGGGCGCCATCGACATGGTCGGCGGTCAGCGAGCAGCCGGGGCAACCCTCCTCCCACTCTGGAGCGAACATGAAGTGCTGGACAATGAGCTGGCTGCGCCCCTCGAACAGGTCGCCGAAGCCGATGCGACCGGCCGGCCCCTCGAAGGCATAGTCCTTCTCGATGCGCACCCAGGGCAGCGCCTGGCGCTCGTCGCGCAGGGCATCGCGGGTGCGGGTGAGCGCCTTCTCGCGTTCGAGCAGGTCCAGGCGCGCGCGGAGCCATTCCTCGCGCGAGACAACGGCATGGTCGGTCATGATGCGGTTCCTCCGATGGGGTCAGGAAGTGATGGCGCGTTCGAGCCGGTCGAGCGCCTCGGACCAGCCGCCTTCGTGGTCGTCGCGGGCTTTCTCGTCGGCGAACATCTCGTGGGTGAGCGTCAGCGTGGTGCCCTGCCCGTCCGGGTGCAGATCGATGTTGACCTGGGACTCCCGCTCAGGCGTGCTGTGCTAGGCCCAGCTGAAGACCAGCGTCCGGTTTTCCACGATCCGCCGGTAGAGACCGCCGACCTCATGGCGCTCGCCGTCGGCCGAACGGAAGGCAACGCGGAAGGCGCCGCCGACCCGCAGGTCGGTCTCGGCGACCAGTGTCTGGCTGCCGGCGATGCCCCACCAGCGCAGCATCATCTCGGGCATCGTCCAGGCGCGGAAGATGCGCTCGGGCGACGCCTTCAGGTGGCGGCGCATGGTCAGGGCGGGACGCTGGTTCATGATTGCTCTTCCTCCGACTCGACGAATGCAGCCAGACGGTCGAGTTGCCCGCTCCAGAAGCGTTCGTAACGCTCCAGCCAGGCAGCGGCCTCCTGCATGGGAGCGGCCTGCAGGTGGCAGGCGACGGTCCTGCCGGTCTTGCACCGACGTATGAGACCGGCATCCGACAGGACCGACAGGTGTTTCATGACTCCCGGCAGGCTCATGCCCAGGGGCCCCGCCAGCGCGCTCACCGACAGCCCGTCCTCCTGCTGGAGGCGGGCCAGCAGGGCGCGGCGCGTGGGGTCGGCCAGGGCGGCGAAGGTGCGGTCGAGTGCATTCTGATTTTGCTTAACCATGTGGTTAACTATTGGGGCAAGGCCTGGCCCTGTCAAGCCGTTTCACCGCCAGACACGCGCGATGGGCGCGTCGGGCGCCACCGGAATTTCCTCTGGATTCGATCCACGAATCAGAACATATAATTGGGATCGGACGGACGGTTTGGTCTGTCGCAACGCAGGTGACGCGCTTGATGGCGCCTAAGCCGGTGACCACCGGCAGCTCCTCCCCAACATCCGATCTTTGTTAACGACCCGTGGCACAACCGTGCCATGGCACTACGGAGACGTGTCCCCATGCAGACGGGTACCATCAAGTGGTTCAATGCCACCAAGGGTTACGGCTTTATCGCCCCTGACCAGGGCGGCAAGGACGTGTTTGTTCACATCAGTGCCGTCGAGCGCGCCGGCCTCCAGACCCTGCGCGAGGGTCAGAAGGTCCAGTTCGACACCGTTCCCGGCCGCGACGGCCGCACGGCGGCGGACAACCTTTCGGTCGTGTGATCGACGCCAATTCGACCCCCGCATGGGGGCTGAAACGAAAGAAAGGGCGGGAAGCCACAGCTCCCCGCCCTTTCGCGTTTCCGGCAGTGCCGAAGCGTAAACTCAGGCCGCCAGCCGCGGCCCGGCTTCCCTGACGGGAGCATCGACGAAGTCGTCGAAGACCTCGAAGTTCTTCTGGAAACGGCCGACCAGGTCGCGCGCCTGGGCATCGTAGGCATCCTTGTCGGACCAGGTCTCGCGCGGGTTGAGCGCCTCGGACGGAACACCCGGGCAGGACTCGGGCACCATGACGCCGAAGTTCTCATCGCGCCGGAAACTCGCCTTTGCCAGCGTGCCGTCGAGCGCGGCATTGAGCAATGCGCGGGTGTGGCGGATCGACATGCGCTCGCCCACGCCGTAGGCACCGCCCGACCAGCCGGTGTTGACCAGCCAGCAATCGGCGCCGTGCTTGGCAATCTTGTCGGCCAGCAGGCGGCCGTAGACGGTGGGGTGGCGGGGCATGAAGGGGGCGCCGTAGCAGGCCGAGAAGGTCGCCTGGGGTTCGTTGCCCAGGCCCTTTTCGGTGCCGGCGACCTTGGCCGTGTAGCCCGAAAGGAAATGGTACATGGCCTGTTCGGGCGTCAGCCTGGAGATCGGCGGCAGGACCCCGAAGGCGTCGGCCGTCAGCATCACGACGTTGCCGGGATGGCCGGCGTGGCCGGTCGCCGAGGCATTGGGAATGAAGTCCAGCGGATAGGCCGCACGCGTGTTCTCGGTGTGGCGGGCATCGTCGAGATCGAGCTGCCGCGTGAAGGGATCCATCACCACGTTCTCGAGCACGGTGCCGAAACGTCCGGTGGTGGCGTAGATCTCCGGCTCGGCCTCGGCCGAGAGGCGGATCACCTTGGCATAACAGCCGCCTTCGAAGTTGAAGACGCCGTTGTTGCCCCAGCCGTGTTCGTCGTCGCCCACCAGGGTGCGCAGCGGATCGGCCGAAAGGGTCGTCTTGCCGGTGCCTGAAAGGCCGAAGAATACCGCCGAATCGCCGTCGCTTCCGACGTTGACCGAGCAGTGCATCGGCAGCACATCCTTGGGCGGCAGCAGGAAGTTGAGGATCGAGAAGACCGATTTCTTGATCTCGCCGGCATAGGAGGTGCCGCCGATCAGCACCAGGCGCTGCTCGAAGTCGAGCGCGATCACGGTCTGCGAACGGCTGCCGTCGAGTGCGGGATCGGCAAGGAACCCGGGCGCCTGGATGATCGTGAAGTCGGGCGCGAAATCGCGTCGGGCATCGACCGGGGGCACGATCAGGAGCTGCTGGGCAAACAGGCTGTGCCAGGCCTGCTCGGTGACGACACGGACCTTGACCCGCAGGTCGGGATCGGCGCCGCCGAAGAGATCCTGCACATAGGCTTCGCGACCCTGGTAGTAGGCCAGCATGCGGGCCTTCAGCGCGGCGAAATGGGCCGGGTCCATGGGTACGTTGACCTTGCCCCAGGCGACCTCGTTCTCGCTGGCGGCGTTCTTCACGATGAACTTGTCGCTGGCCGAACGGCCGGTGTGCTGGCCCGTCAGGACGACGAACGCGCCGCCGGCGGCAACCTCGCCTTCGCCCTTGCGGATGGCATGCTCGTAGAGCCCGGGTACCGAAAGGTTCCAGTGCTGGGCGCCGAGGTTCTGAAAGCCGTGCGTCTCCAGTCCGACATTGCTGTGGACCGGTCCGTTGATCGCCATGAAGTTAAGACCTCCCGGTCTCTCTGCCGTGTCGGGGCACCGCCTGTGGGTGCCCGGGGGGTAGCGATTCAAAGCCTAACGGACGCGCCAAGGCAAGGCCGGAATGGTCGCAAAAGCGGCATGTTTACCCACAATCGTCTCAGGATTTGCGCGCCTTGCGAACAAGTTCGACGATCGCGACGCGCAAATCGGCTGCCGCACCGAGCCGGGCGGCATAGTCGCAGCGTACCGCCTGCGTGCCCGCAACCAGGTCCATGCCGTCGGCATCGAGCGCCCCGATGCGGCCGCCGGGCGCGCCGGCAAGCAGATCGACGGCATCGGCATGGTCGGCGTGCATGTGCTCGATCGCGCCTGCCTCGGACTGCGCGAGATCGGCCGCCAGGGCAGCGGGAACCAGGAAATCGGCGGCCGCGATCGTGTCGATGCGGCCGAAGCCTGCGATCAGGTGCCCGGCGTCGGGCTCCAGGCGGTAGAAGCGGAAATCGGCCAGTTCCAGCAGGCGCGCAGCCTCCGGATGGACCGCAAGGTAACGCCTGGACGCCGCCTGGCTTTCCGCCGGGGCGATGGTTCCGGTCAGGGTCAGGCGCGCCGCCGCCAGGCGCTCCCGGCGCCCCTCGCTGCCGTCGAGCAGCAGGCTGGCGCGGCCGTCGCGCTTGAGGTTCTGGGTATGGCGGGCGAGGTCGGAGAGCAGAAGCAGCGGCGCGCCGCGTTCGTCGCTTGCCAGCGCGACCAGGCTGGCAAACGGTGCACCACCCTCCGCCAGGGTTGCCAGCGTGCCGTAGCGGCATCCGCGCAACAGCGCGCGGGCGCCCTCGAATGGTCCTTCTTGCGTCACAGTTCCGCCTTTCTGCAGGTCAAGATCGCATCCTGGAGCGCAGTCGCGTGCCGTATCCACATATCGACCGGGGGTGTTAGACTGATGTTGGCCTTAGAGAGCAACACATCGCGTGTGAGTTACGTGCCCGTGACCCAAACCATTGCGCTGGTCGATGACGACCGCAACATCCTGACCTCGGTCGCCATCGCCCTGGAGGCCGAAGGCTACAAGGTCATGTGTTATTCCGACAGCGTCGAGGCCCTCCAGCAGATTTCCGAGACGCCGCCGGACCTTGCCGTGCTCGACATCAAGATGCCCCGGCTGGACGGCATGGAACTGCTCACGCGCCTGCGCCGCGAACACGACCTGCCGGTGATCTTCCTGACCTCGCTGGCCGACGAGACCGACGAGGCGCTGGGCCTGCGCATGGGCGCCGACGACTACATCACCAAGCCCTTTTCCTTGCGCCTTCTGACCGAGCGGATTCGCGCGGTGCTGCGCCGTGCCGCGCTGTCGAGCGGCGCCCGCGCCGAGGACGAGGACGACGAGCCGCCGGTGACCCGCGGCAACCTGGTGCTCGACCCCGCCCGCCACCGCTGCCTGTGGAAGGGCGACCCGGTCACCCTGACCGTCACCGAGTTCCTCATCCTCAAGGCGCTTGCCCTGCGCCCCGGCCACGTCAAGAGCCGCGACCAGTTGCTGGACGCGGCCTACGACGAGAACATCTATGTCGACGACCGCACGATCGACAGCCACATGAAGCGTGTGCGCAAGAAGTTCCGCATGGTCGATCCCGAGTTCTCGCACATCGAAACGCTCTATGGCGTCGGATATCGCTATAAGGAGACGTGAGCCACGCCTGGTCGGCCTTGACGGCGGCCAGGCCACGGCAGCGCCGGCCCCCGCGGCCGACGCCAGGGAAGACGACCGCGATACCGAGGAACTCGACCGCCGGCCGACGACGACGCTGACCCGTCGCCTGCTGGCGATCAACCTGGTGCCGCTGGCGCTGTTCCTGCTGGGCGTGCTCTATCTCGACAACTACCGCGAGGGGCTGGTCGACCAGAAGATCGACTCGCTGATCGAGCACGGCGAGGTGATCGCCGGGGCGCTGGGCGAGACCGTGGTCGCGGTCGGCCTGGAAGACACCACCCAGCCGCCCATCACCCACATCATGGCAAGCCAGGCGCGTTCGCTGGTGCGCCGCCTGGTCACCACCTCCGGCACCCGCCTGCGCCTGTTCCAGGTCTCGGGCGAACTGATCGCCGACAGCCGGCAGCTGATCGGCGCCGGCGGCCTGGTGCAGCGCGAGGCCCTGCCGCCGCCCGGCGAGGAAGGCAGCTTCGAGCGCTGGCTGCGTCGCATCGATCGCGTCGCGCTCGGCGTCACCTCGCTGATGCACCCCTACGAGGCCTACCGGGAGAACCCGGAACAGCTCGCGGGCGACTATCCCGAGATCGCCCATGCCATGATCGGCGAGACCGGCCACGCCCTGCGCGATGCCGGCCGCGACGGCCTGATCCTGACGGTGGCGGTGCCGATCCGCCACTACAAGCAGGTCCAGGGCGCCCTTCTGCTGTCGTCCACCCTGGAGGACGTCGAGGCCGAGCTGCGGGGGCTGCGCAGCGATGTCCTGGGCCTGGCCCTGATGGCCTTTGCCCTGACCGTGCTGCTCTCGCTCTACCTGGCCGGCACCATCGCCCGGCCGGTGCGCAACCTGGCGCGTGCCGCCGATGCCGTGCGCCACGGCCACGGGCGGGCCGGGACGATCCCCGACTACCGCCGCCGCGGCGACGAGATCGGCGAACTCTCGCGTGCGCTGATCGACATGACCCACACCCTGGAGCAGCGCATGGTGGCGATCGAGCAGTTCGCCGCCGACGTCGCGCACGAGATCAAGAACCCGCTGTCCTCGCTCAAGAGCGCCATCGAGACGATCCAGCGCATCGAGGATCCGGCGCGCAGGGCACAGCTCTTCGGCATCGCAGGCGAGGACCTGCGCCGCATCGACCGCCTGATCACCGACATCTCCGATGCCAGCCGTCTCGACGCCGAACTCTCGCGCACCACCGCCGAACGCGTCGACATCGGGCTGCTGCTGGAGGCGCTGACCAAGGTGATCGGCGCGACCTGGGACGAGGACGGCCCGACGCTGGAGATCGGGCCGGGACTGCGCGGCGAGAACCTGACCGGCCGGTTCGTCATCGACGGCGTCGAGGACCGCCTGGTCCAGGTCATCTGCAACCTGCTGGCCAACGCCCGATCCTTCAGCCCGCCGGATGGCGTGGTCACCATCGACTGCCGGCGCGAGGGGCGCTGGATCGAGATCACCATCGCCGACCAGGGCCCGGGCATCCCCGCCGGCAAGGAGGAGGCGATCTTCGACCGGTTCTACAGCGACCGTCCCGCGGGCGAGAAGTTCGGTACCCATTCGGGCCTGGGCCTCTCGATCTCCAAGCAGATCGTCTCCTCCACCGGCGGCTCGATCCGCGCGCACAACCTGGGCGACGATCCCGAACACCCCGCGGGCGCCTGTTTCACCGTCCGCCTGCCCGCCGCGAGGGAACCATGACAACGACACGACAGGGCCTGGCAGCACTCGTCCTTTTGCTGTGGCCGCTGGCGACCCCGGCCCAGGAACCGCCGGTCCTGCACGTGCCCGTGGCCTGCGCGGTAGGCAGCGACTGTTTCGTGCAGAACCACTTCGACCACAACCCCGGCCCGGATGTCGCGGATTTCACCTGCGGCACGCTGACCTACGACGGCCATGACGGCACCGACATCCGGGCGCGCACCATGGCACAGATGGAAGCGGGCATTCCGTTTCTTGCCGCCGCTCCGGGTATCGTCGTCGGCACGCGCAACACCATGGCCGACGTCAACATCAACGACATCGGCCTTGCCGCACTCGAGGGCAAGCAGGCCGGCAACGGCGTGCGCATCGACCACGGCAACGGCTGGTTCACCCAGTATTCGCACATGAGGCAGGGTAGCATTATGGTCCGCACGGGCGACACGGTTGCCACCGGCTAGCAGCTCGGCCTGATGGGACTCTCGGGCAACACCGAGTTTCCCCACCTGCATTTTTCGGTCGAACACGGAGAGACCGAGATCGACCCCTATACGGGCGAGGATGCGGCCTTTGCCTGCGGCGGTCCGACCCGACCGCTCTGGGCCGCCGATGCCGCGCCCGTCATGGCCTATGTGCCCGGCGCCGCGCTGGCGGCCGGTTTTGCCGGAGGTGCGGCCGACAGCAGGATCGCCGCCGATGGCGGCTACGACGCCTTTGTGCTTGCGCCCGGCAGCGAGGCGCTGGTGTTCTGGGCGTCCTTCTTCGGCGTCGAGCGTGCCGACCGCATCCTGCTCAGCCTGGAGATACCCGGCGGTGCGATCGAGCCGGTGGAAAGCGCAACGACGATGGAGCGCAATCGCGCCCAGCAGTTCCAGTTCGCCGGGCGCAAGCGCCCCGACGGCGGCTGGCCATCGGGCACCTATATCGGGCGCGCCAGCCTGGTGCGCACGGTGGACGGGACGGCGCAAGTCGTCTCGCAGATCGAGAGGGAATTCGTCCTGCCCTGACGATTCGCGCTCAGCGCCAGCGGCGCAGGCCGCGCCAGCCGGTGACGGCATGGCTCGAACGCACGGTCTCGCGGTGCAGGATGTAGAGACCGGCCATGACAAGGACTGCCGAACCGGCGATCAGGCTCCAGGTCGGCACCTCGTTCCAGAAGATGAAGCCCATCAGCGCACCCCAGGCCAGCGCCGTGTAGTCGAAGGGCGCCAGCATCCAGGGCTGGGCGCGGCGGAAGGCCTCGACGCCGAGATACTGGCCCGCGGTGCTGGTGAAACCGACGCCGACCAGGAACAGGAGATGCCACCAGGTCGGCGTCACCCAGGTGTCGAAGACGACGACGCCCGCGGCCAAGAAGAACAGCACGTAGAGATTGACCCAGACCAGGATGACGCTGGTCGGCGTGCGGATGGCGAGCTTGCGCGTCGAGATCGCGGCCAGGGCGTAGAGCACCGCCGAACCCAGCGCCCACAGGGTAGCGGGCTGAAAGACATCGGCGCCCGGACGCATGATGATGACGACGCCGACCAGGCCGACGAGCACCGCCGCCCAGCGGCGCGGCCCGACATGCTCGCGCAGCAGCGGCACGCTGAGCGCGGTGATGAACAGCGGCCCGGCGAAGGTGACCGCGATCGCCTCGGCCAGCGGGATGAACTTCAGGGCCTGGATGAAGGTGACGAAGGAGAGGGAGCCGAAGACGACACGCGAGATCAGCCAGTGCTGCTGCACCCCGCCCAGCCGTTTCCACGTGCCGGCTCGCGTCAGCAGCATGGCGATCAGAGGCAGCGCGACCAGGCTGCGGATCATGATGATCTGGGTCGCGTCGTAGATGTCGGCGATCGCCTTGACCAGGGCATCCGAAAGCGCAAAGCAGGCGATCGAGGCCGAAACCAGCAGGATCGCCACGGCGGTGGATTCGGCGGGGGCTGGGGTCGTTGCGCTGGAGGTCATGCTCCGCCCTAGAGGCTGGCAGGGGCGGGAGCAAGCAGAATGTCGGCCCTCCCCGGCCCGTCCTGCTCAGGCCGGGCGGGGCCGGCGCGCCTCGCGCAGGATGATCATACCCGAGACGACCAGGAAGGCCGCGCCCAGGAAGGTGAACAGATCGGGCGGCTCGTCGAACACCAGCCAGCTGATCAGGCCGATGTAGAGCAGCGCGGTGTAGTCGAAGGGGGCGACCGTGCCCGCCGGAGCGTGGCGATAGGCCTGCGCGGTGAGGAACTGGGCGGCAAGGGCGGTCACGCCAAGGCCGATCAGCATGGCGAATTCCAGGGGCTGGGGCATCACCCAGATGACGGGCTGCAGCGGCGCGAGCACGACGGCGCCGAACAGCGCCGCCCAGGTGACGATCGTCGCCGAGGAATCGCTGCGCGTCATCTCGCGCGTGGCAACCATGGAAAGCGCATAGATCGAGGCAGCACCCAGGGCACACAGGCTCCAGGGCGAAAACTCGGCAAAGCCCGGCCGCAGCAGCACGAGAACCCCGACGAAACCGACGATCAGCGCCAGCCAGCCGCGCGGCTGGACCTTTTCCTTCAGGATGATGCCGCTCAGCAAGGCGATCATCAGGGGTCCGGTCAGGAACAGCGCGTAGGTATCGATCAGGGAAAGGTGTTCCAGGCACATGAAGTAGAGGCTGAAACCGACCAGCCCGGAAAAGCCGCGAAAGGCGATGAGACCGGGGCGGCGCGCACGGATCAGGTCGCGGCGGAAGAGCAGCATCACGCTCATGCCCACGGCGAAGATCACCAGGGAACGGGAGAACTGTGCCTGCAGCACGGGAAAGTCGCCCGAGAGCGACTTGATGCTGGAATCGTGGAGGGCATAGACCAGCATCGCGATGTTGGCATAGGCGATGCCGAGCAGGGGACGGTCGGGCAGGGTCATGACCGTGCCTGCAGGGCGTCGCGGCGCACCAGGTAGAGACCGGCAAGCACGATCACCCCGGCACCGACTAGGGTCCAGGGGCCGGGCGGCTGGTTCCAGACCGCCATGCCCAGAACGATCGCCCAGAGCAGGCCCATGTATTCGAAGGGCGCGACGACCGACAACGGTGCGACCCGAAACGCGCTGGTCATCAGGAACTGGGCGAACCCGGCGAACAGGCCGGAGGCGGCAAAGAGCCCCCAGTCGAACAGGCCGGGGTCGATCCAGAGGCCCGGCAGCAGCAGCAGGACGATGCCTGCGCCGGCGGCGTTCACAACGGCCTGGACGGCGACCATGGTCTCGGCCTGTTCGGCGGTGCCGAGGCGGCGGGTGACGACAAAGGCCAGGGCATAGAAGGTCACGCCCGAGGCCGCGAGCATGGTCGCGGGCAGCGGGAAGGCATCGCTGGGCCCCACGACCAGAAGGACGCCGAGAAACCCCGCGACGATGGCACACCATCGCGCGCCGTCGACCCGCTCGCCCAGCAGCAGCGCGCCGAAGGCGGTGGTGACCAGCGGCATTGCCATGCTGACCGCCACGATGTCGGCCAGCGGCACCAGCGAGAGCGCGCCGATCCAGCAGGAGAAGGCGAGGAACAGCAGCATGGAGCGCCACGCCAGGACTGCCGGATGGCGCAGGCGCAGCTTGCCCGGCCCGCCGGCGCGCCAGATCAGGATGGTTATGGGGATGCTGGTGAACAGGCTGCGCAGGAAGAAGAGCTGGTAGGCGAAGTAACCGCCGACCAGCCACTTGTTCAGCGCATCGTGCCAGGAAAACAGAGTGACGCCGGCGACCATGAAGGCGATGCCGGCAAGGCGTTCGGCCTTTCCGTCCAGCCGGATCGTCTCTGCAACCACGCTCCACCGCCCTTCGCCAGGGCGGGCACTATCGGGTTGCGCCGGCTGGGGCGCAACCCGTCAGCTGTGGCTGCTCAGTGCACCGAGACGGCTTCCAGTTCGTGCTGTCTTGCCGCAGCGAAGGCGAGCTCGCGCGATGCTAAGACGCCGAGCAGGTTGCCGTTGGCGGCGAAGATGCCGAAGCCCTTGCCCTGCTCGCCCGTGACCGGGGCGACGTAGGCAAGCTGGGGCGCGCCCAGCATGGCGAACGCCTCGGGAGAGAGGCTGCGGGCGGTCTCGTGGGCGTGGCTGCTGTTGTCGTGATTCTGCATGGTCTTTGCTCCTGCACCCTTCATGAGGCGTGCCTTGTTGGGTCAGCCGTTCTCGGCGTGACCGTCGATAATGCGGGCCTGCTCGGCGCCCTTCCCACCCTGCTTGATGGCGACGATGCGCTGGCGGCTCTGGGGTTCGGGCCGTTCCATGTCGATGTGGAGCAGGCCGTTGTCGAGCTTGGCATCGACCACCTCGATCCCCTCCGCCAGCACGAAGCTGCGCACGAACTGGCGCGCGGCGATGCCGCGGTGGAGGAAGATGCGGCCGTCGTCGTCCTCGCCCTGCTTGCCGCGGATGGTGAGCTGGTTGTCTTCCAGCGTCACGAGCAGGTCATCCATGGCAAACCCGGCAATCGCTAGGGTGATGCGCAGGCCGTTCTGGCCCGTCCGCTCGATGTTGTAGGGTGGATAACCATCGTTGCCGGTCTTGGCGATCCGGTCGAGCATGCGCTCGAAATGGTCGAAGCCCAGCAGCAGCGGGCTGTCGAAGGCCGTCATCCGGGCCATGGCACTCCTCCCTTGAGCGAGCGTCGGGTTCGGAGCCCCGCAAGGGCGCTCCATCAGGCGACCGGCCCAAACGGCGCCGATCCCGGCAGATATGAGGTTTAACGGCGCGATTTCAAGGGCTTGGGAGCCAGCCGTCAGGCGCAGAGAACCGCCGCATGATGGGCGAAGTGGTCCTCGATGAAGCTCTGGACGAACCAGTAGCTGTGGTCGTAGCCCTCGCGCATGTTGAGCGTCAGGGGCTGGCCGGTCTTCTTGCAGGCCGCCCCCAGCTTCTCGGGCTGCAGGTTGGGCAGGAACTCGTCCACCGTGCCCTGGTCGACCAGGATCGGCGGGCAGGTATGGCCGCTCTCGATCAGGTCGACGACATCGTGGCGCCGCCAGGCCTCGCGATCCTCGCCCAGGTAGGTTTCCAGCGCCTTCACGCCCGGCGCGCAGTTCATCAGCGTGTTCATCGGGGCAAAGGCCGACACCGTGCGGAACAGCCCGGGGTTCTTCAGGGCAAGCGAGAGTGCGCCGTGCCCGCCCATGGAATGACCGAACACCCCCATGCGGGCGCCGTCGGCGCCGAACTCCGCCTGGACCAGGGCGGGCAGTTCCTGTGTGCAGTAGGTCTCCATGCGGTAGTGGCGCGACCAGGGCGCCTCCGTGGCATCGAGATAGAAGCCGGCACCGGTGCCCAGGTCCCAGGCATCGTTCTCGCCCTCGATGGCGGCGCCGCGCGGGCTGGTGTCGGCGGCAACGACCATGATGCCGTGGCGCGCGGCAAAGCGCTGGGCGCCGGCCTTGACCGTGAAGTTCTCCTCCGTGCAGGTCAGGCCCGAGAGGTAGAGCAGCATCGGCACCGGAGCGTTCCTGGCCTGCGCCGGACGGAACACCGAAAAGCGCATCGGCAGGCCGATCGTGCCGGAGTTGTGGCGGTAGAACCCCTGGATGCCATCGAAGCAGCGGTTCTCGGAGATGGTCTCGATGGCACTCACGGCAGCCTCCCTTGCGGCACGGAACCTCGGCGCACCATAACCGCCTTGGTGCCGACCGGCCAAACCCTGCGATGTCAGCGCGGCGGGAGCCCCGCCTGCTCCCGCCCGTTTCAGAAGATCACGACGCTGCGGATCGACTCGCCCTCGTGCATCAGGTGGAAGCCGTCGTTGATCTTCTCGAGCGGCATGGTGTGGGTGATCAGGTCGTCGATGTTGATCTTCCCCTCCATGTACCAATCGACGATCTTGGGCACGTCGGTGCGGCCCTTGGCGCCGCCGAAGGCGGTGCCGCGCCAGGAGCGGCCGGTGACGAGCTGGAACGGCCGGGTCGAGATCTCCGCCCCGGCCGGCGCGACGCCGATGATGATCGACTGGCCCCAGCCCTTGTGGGCACATTCCAGGGCCTGGCGCATGACGTTGACGTTGCCGATGCACTCGAAGCTGTAGTCGGCGCCACCCTTGGTCAGGTTGACCAGATAGGGCACGAGGTCGCCCTCGACATCCTTCGGGTTGACGAAATGGGTCATGCCGAACTTGCGGCCCATGGCTTCGCGCTCGGGGTTGAGGTCGACGCCCACGATCATGTCGGCGCCGACCATCTTGAGGCCCTGCAGGACGTTGAGGCCGATGCCGCCCAGGCCGAAGACGACGCAGTTGGCGCCGGGTTCGACCTTGGCCGTGTTGATCACCGCGCCGATGCCCGTGGTCACGCCGCAGCCGATGTAGCAGATCTTGTCGAAAGGGGCGTCCTGGCGGACCTTGGCGAGCGCGATCTCGGGCACCACCGTGTGGTTGGCGAAGGTCGAGGTGCCCATGTAGTGGAAGATCTTCTCGCCGCCGATGGAGAAGCGGCTGGAGCCGTCGGGCATCAGGCCCTGGCCCTGGGTGACGCGGATCGCCTGGCACAGGTTGGTCTTGCCCGAGGTGCAGTATTCGCACTGGCGGCATTCGGGCGTGTAGAGCGGGATGACGTGATCGCCCTTCTTGAGGCTGCTGACGCCCTTGCCGACATCGACCACCACGCCGGCGCCCTCGTGGCCCAGGATGGCCGGGAAGATGCCCTCGGGATCGGCCCCCGAAAGGGTGAAGGCGTCGGTGTGGCAGATGCCGGTCGCCTTGATCTCGACCAGGACCTCGCCCTCGCGGGGACCCTCCAGGTCGACCTCCTCGATGGTCAGTGGCTCTCCGGCCTTGTGCGCGACGGCGGCGCGGGTCTTCATGCGGCTTCTCCCCGTGGAACGACGGATGTCATGGCTGTTTTGCGCGCCATCGTGACGGCGCGCACAAGTGAATTCAAGCCATAGCCTTGCAGCAGCCCGCTGCAGCGCGCAGATTCGGTGAAGGGCGCATTACAAGTGCCGGGAACCACGGAGACCACCATGAAGTTCAAGTTATTCCTTGCTGCCGCCCTGTTGGGAGCCTTTGTCTCGTCGGCCCAGGCCGACGGCTGCGCCGATCTTGTCACCCAGGTCGACAACCTGCTGGCGACCGAGTCCGCCGAACTCAACGAGGATGTCCTCGGCCAGATCATGGTGCTGCGCAACGAGGGCGTCGAGGCCTGCGACAGCGGCGACGAAGAGGCCGCGACCGAATCCCTGGAACACGCGATCTCGCTGTTCACCCAGTAAGGCATCGACCCGCCAGCAGGGTCGGCAGATCGGCCACGCTGTCGATCACCACATCGAAGTGGGGCGCAAGTGCCGCGGCCGGGGCTGCTCCCGTGCAGACTCCGATCGCGGCGCCCAGGCCCGCTGCCCGCGCCATGCCCGAATCGGCGGCCGAGTCGCCGATGATGGCGACCTGCGAGGGATGCAGTCCGCTCGCCGCGCAGAAGGCCAGGGCCATGCCCGGCCCCGGCTTTCCGCCGTGCCCGGCATCGGCGCCGACGACCAGCGCCAGCATGGCGGTGAGCCCGAGGTGTTCTGCGGCGTAGCAGGCGGCTTCGGTGTCGTCGTTGGTTGCGATCCCGAGCAGGTAGCCCGAGGCATGCAGATCGGCAAACAGGGCCGGCAGGTCGGCCGTGGGCGTGATGTCGCCTGCCGAATACTCGGCAAAGGTCTCGAGCACGATGCGATCGAGATCGGCCGTCGCCCTGCCTTCCAGGCTCGCGCGCCAGAGCGCGATCAGTTCCTCGTTGGTGCCCGCCGCCAGCAGCGAGTCGGGAGCCAGGCGGTCGTTGGCGCGGTCGTAACCACCCGCCAGCAGCAGGCGGTCGGCATGACCGGGCACACCCGCGGCGGCGGCGATGCGGTCGGCGGCCAGGCAGTAGGCCGGCATCCATGTCGCGAAGAAATCGATCAGGGTGCCGTCCTTGTCGAAGAGCAGGCCCTTCAGTCCGCCAAGATCCGTCATGGTCGCCGTTCCCCGCCGTCCCCTGCGGCGGCGGCATCGTCGAGATTGCCGGCCAGGGCCGCAAGTCTGTTCGCGACCTCCAGCCGCCACATCGGAGCATCGCCGAAGGCGGCCCGCGCCATGCACCAGGCCGCCGAAACCGCGCGCGCGACAAGCTTCCAGTCGGCCAGTGCCGCACCGCGAAGGGAGCTCTCGCCGTAGCCTGCAAGCAGGGCGCTTTCCTCCTGCGGCTCCAGTTCGCCCTCGACGCAGACATAGGCAAGATCCCAGAGCGGATCACTCATCGCGGCATATTCCCAGTCGACAAGCAGCACCCGCCTGCCGTCGTCGATGGCGTTGGCGGGAACGGGGTCGACGTGGCAGGGCGCCAGACGGGCTGGGTCGAGACCGGTGCGGGCACGCAGCGCCGCGATGCCGGGCCAGAGGCTGCCGAATGCTGCCGCGTCGGCATCGTCCAGGCCGGCGGCATCGAGATAGGCGGCGATCTTCTGCCAGGGGTCCATGCGTCCCAGAAATGCCGGACCGCGATGGAGCCGCGCCAGGCCGGCGCCCAGGCGCGCGAAGGCGCCCTGGCGGGTACCGGCCTGGAGATCGGCCAGGGTGGCACCGGGCGCACGCACCATCACCATGGCGCCATCGGCGTCATCGCGATGGATCAGGGCGGGCGCGACGCCGAGGGTGGCCGCAAGCGCCGCGTTGTGCGCTTCGGCCTCCCGGTCGACCAGCGCTGCCGTTTCGTGGCCGGGCAGGCGCACGATCACGTCGAACCCCTTGCCTCGGGCTGCGAACGTGCGGTTGCCGGTACCGCTGAGCGGCTCCACGGAATCGGTTTTTCCCAGGCCCGCGGCAGCCAGAAGGCTGGCGATGCGTTCCAGATCGACAGGCAGGATCGTCACCGGCTTGCCTCGGGTCCCACAGCCGACAAGACTTGGCCGCCATGCCGCCATCCGATGAAACGCTCGAGCGATTGCTGGAGGAGATTCACAGGTGCCGCGTCTGCGAGGCGGCCCTGCCGCTGGGGCCGCGTCCGGTGGTGCGGGGCCGGTCCTCGGCCCGCCTGCTGATCATCGGCCAGGCCCCGGGCACCAGGGTGCATGCCAGCGGCGTGCCCTGGGACGATCGCAGCGGCGACCGCCTGCGGCTTTGGCTGGGCCTCGACAGGGCGGCGTTCTACGACGAATCGCGCATCGCCATCGTGCCCATGGGGTTCTGTTATCCCGGCGTCGATCCGCGTGGCGGCGACCATCCGCCGCGGCCCGAGTGCGCCCCGCTCTGGCACGAGCGGGTGTTTGCCCACCTCCTTGCGGTGGAGATGGTGCTGCTGATCGGCAGTTATGCCCAGAAGCGCTATCTGGGTGCGGCCCGCGCCCGGACCATGAGCGCGACCGTGGCGGCCTGGCGCGATCATCTGCCGCGCTACCTGCCCCTGCCCCACCCCTCCTGGCGCAACACCGCATGGCTGGCCCGCAACCCCTGGTTCGAGGCGGAGCTCGTGCCGCAGCTGCGACAGCGCGTGGCAGGGCTCGTTTGACGAAGGCTCGTCCGGGTTCAGTGTCCTGTCCACGCCAGCGCCACAAGGCCATAGACGCCGAAACCCAGGATGACCGCGCCCGAAACCCGGTTGAGCCAACGCAGGCTGCGTTCGGTGAAGCGCTGGCGCAGCACGGAGGCGATGCTGGCAAGCAGGCACCACCATGCCAGGGCGCCGAGCAGCACGCCGACGACGATGGTCCACGAACCCAGCAGCCCATCGACCGTGGTCGAGACATGGATCGCCGCGAAGATCGAGACGAAGGCAAGGATGGTGATCGGGTTGACGATGGTGACCAGGAAGGACGAGCCCAGCGCCTGAAGCAGCGTCAGGTGATCGATGGCAACCGACGTCGAGGCTGTCTCGGTGCGGTCGGAACGGGCGAGGATGGTACGCAGTCCGAGAAGGATCAGCACGACCGAACCGACGAGCTGGACCGAGGAGCGATGGTCGGCGAGGAAACCCTGGACCACAGCGACCGAAAAGATCGCAAGCGCCCCGAACACGGTATCGGCCAGGGCCGCGCCCACGCCGGTGGCGTAGCCGACCAGGCGACCGTCGAGCAGGGTTCGCTGGATGCACAGCACGGCAACGGGCCCCACGGGTGCGGCAACAAGAAAGCCGACCACAATCCCCGTGATCAGGTTGTCGACCTCCATGTTTACGGCCCCGCCAGCCCTAAGGCACTGACGGTTTAGCGCCTCGCCCCGCGAAGCGCAAACGCCATGCAACGCTCGATTGCGCTGGATCAATGCGCGATCGTGGCCATATGGGCGATAAGGCGATCCTCATCGTAGCCCGGGAGCTAGCCATGGCACTGCGCAACATTCTGGTTCATGTCGGCGACGACGCCTGCAACGAAGACCGCATCGACATCGCCTGCGAACTTGCCGCCCGCAGCCAGGCCGAGGTGACCGGCCTTTACGTCCGGCCGTACCCCGTGGTGATCCCCGCAGCGCCGATTGGCGGCGCCATTCCGGTGATCGAGGGCCTGTCGGAAGCCTATCAGCGCGCATGTCAGGCCGGACGCAAGCGGTTCGAGGCCGTCGTTGCGCGCACCGGCGCCCGCGGCGACTGGCACGAGGCCGACGGCGATGCCGCCGAGTGCATCGCCGCGCATACCCACTATGCCGATCTGGCCGTGGTCGGCCAGTGGTCGCCCGACGACAACCTCGACCAGCAGCCCCGCGATCTGGCGGCCCTGGTCGCCATGCTGGCCGGCCGCCCGGTGCTGATGCTGCCCTATGCCGGCAGGCCGTCGCTCGCCTTCAAGCGTGTCATGCTCTGCTGGGACGGCACCCGCGAGGCCGTGCGCGCGGCCCACGACATGCTGACCCTGCTGCCCGAAGGCGCCCATGTCGACATCGCCTGCGTCGATCCCGACGAAGCCGACGACCGCGACGCCGGTGCCGATATCGCCCGCTATCTCGCCAGCCACGGCCTCGATGCCGACGCCCATCGCCTGAGCAGTGGCGATATTTCGGTGCCCGACACGCTGCTTTCCGCCTCGTCCGATTTCGGCAGCGACCTCATCGTGCTGGGCGCCTATGGCCACGCACGCCTGCGCGAGATCGCCTTCGGCGGCACGACCCGCAGCAATTTGGCCAACGCTCCGCTGCCCCTGCTGCTGTCGCACTGAGCGGGTTTACATCCGTCCAGGTGGAGCGTCAGAGCGCCGCAGCAACGGGTCCGGTGGGCAGGACCACGGTGGCGACCGTGCCCTCGCCCGGCGCACTGTCCAGGCGGAACGAGCCGCCATGGAGTTCGACCAGGGCTTTGGTCAACGGCAATCCGAGACCGACGCCGTCCTTGGCGGCCGCTCCCGGCCGGTCGATGCGGCCGAACCGTTCCATCGCCAGGCCCATGTCGTCGGCGTGGATACCCGGTCCCGAATCGCGCACCGCGATGGAGACCCCGCTGCCGCCCAGGGAGGCACAGGAGACCGTGACGTTGCCGCCCGGCTGTGTGTACTTCACCGCATTGGACAGCAGGTTGACCAGGATCTGGCGCAGCTTGCGGGCATCGGCGACGATTTCGAGCGGCACGGCAGGAAGCTCCACCACCAGATCGAGTCCGGAACGCCTCGCCTTGTCGTGGATGATGCGTACGGCCCCCTCCACGACATCGCGCACGTCGATAGCGTCGACCTTGAGCGAGGCGACCCCGGCTTCGATGCGCGAGAGATCGAGCAGGTCGTTGATCAGGTCGAGCAGGTGCTCGCCGCCATCGCGGATGTAACGCGCGTACTCCCGGTAGGCATAGTGGCCGAGCGCCCCGAGCTTCTCTTCCAGCAGGAGTTCGGAAAAGCCGGCAATGGCGTTGAGAGGCGTGCGCAGTTCGTGGCTGACATTGGCCAGGAACTCGCTCTTGGAGCGGCTTGCCGCGTCGGCCTCGGCCTTGGCACTGGCCAGCACGTTTTCCGCCAGCTTCTGCTGCGTCACGTCCTGGACCGAATAGACCAGCCGTGACCAGTCGTTCCGCGCGGACGGCGGCAGATACCACACGGCGCGAACCCAGCGCGGCCGGCCCGCTGCATCGGGCGGCCCCTCGAGCACCCAGTCCCCGCCGTGCTTGCCATCCAGCAACTCGGCGAGAATCCGCGCCGTGGCCTCCAGCGAGCCCTTGGGCGTTTCGTCGAACAGCCGGCCGAGGATCTGCTCACGGCTGTTGCCATGGTAGAAGGCGACCGCGGCGGCGTTCATGTCGACGATGCGGGTGCGCTGATAGAGTTCGCGCAGCAGGGGTTCGTTGGCGATCAGGTGCCACTCGACATCGCCCTCCGGTGGCCAGGCCACCGCGCTGGCAAGCGGCCGCACTGCCGACCAGTCCTCGTACCACAACGGCTGGGGCGTCTCGTTGAACAGCATCCGATAGTCCCAGGCGTCCAGCCCGGACGGAATCTGGTCCTGCAGTTCATCGAGCCTGCTCCAGCACGAGCCATCGTCGGTTCTGGCACTCTTGTCGGCCACGGAAGCGCTCGCTCTTGGCAATCTCTGGTTGCGCATCATGCCACGCCAGCCGGGCACCCGCCATGGAGCGGTTCAGCGCTTCCCGGCGTCGACCCCGCGGGCCTGCTCGATGCCGGCGAATCCGTCGCGTCTCAGCAGTGCGACAAGGCCCTGTGCAATCTCGTGCACCAGGGCCGGCCCCCGGTAGACAAGGGCGGTGTAGAGCTGCAGCAGGCAGGCTCCGGCGCGGATCTTGGCATAGGCATCGGCTGCCGAGGCGATGCCGCCGACCCCGACCAGGGGCAGGGCATCGCCGGTCTCGCGATGGATGATGCCGAGCAGTTCGGTCGAGCGTGCCAGCAGGGGTCGGCCGGAGAGCCCGCCGCTCTCGCCCGCATGCGGGCCGCCGAGGTCCGGCGGACGGGCGATCGTGGTGTTGGAGACGATGAGACCGTCGAGCCCGACCTCCAGGGCAAGCTCGGCGGCGGCGACCGCATCGGCATCGGCAAGGTCCGGCGCCAGCTTGAGCAGCAGCGGACGCTGCGCCACCGCGCCAGCGGCCTGCGCACGTTCGGCGGTCAGGGCCTCCAGCAGCGGGCGCAGGCTGGCCACGGCCTGCAGGTCGCGCAGGCCGGGCGTGTTGGGCGAGGAGATGTTGACCGTGACGTAGTCGGCATGGGGCGCCAGGGCGCGAAAACCCGCGACGTAATCGGCCACGGCATCGCTGCTGTCCTTGTTGCGCCCGATGTTGGCGCCTACGATCCCCCGGCCGCGCCGCGCGGCCAGACGGGCGCCGGCCACCTCCAGGCCCTTGTTGTTGAAACCCAGCCGGTTGATCAGCGCGCCGTCCGCCGGCAGGCGGAAGATGCGCGGGCGCGGATTGCCGGGCTGCGGCCGCGGCGTGACCGTGCCGATCTCGACAAAGCCGAACCCCAGGGCAAGCATGCGCCCGGCAACGCGGGCGTCCTTGTCGAAACCTGCGGCAAGACCGAGAGGGTGGGGGAAATCCAGTCCGAAGCGCGTGACGCGCAGCATCGGATCGGGGCGCCATCGGGCATGCCCCGCAAGGCCCATCGCAAGGGCCGCAAGCGTCGCCTCGTGCGCGCACTCGGGGTCGAGGCGGCGCAGCATCGGGCCGACGAAGACATAGGGATCGGGCAAGGGCGTGCTCGGTTGGAAACTGCCCGAACCTAGCCCAGCAGGTCCGCCCTGCACAGCCGCACGGCGCCATGCTATGAGGCCGCTTCAGGAGAACGGGGAAAAGATCATGGAGTCGCTGACGTTTCACGAGGGCAAGTTCCACGAGGGCAACCCGATGATCATGGGGCCCATGGACCAGTCGTTCTGGTTCGCCAGCATGATCTTCGACGGCGCCCGCGCCTTCGACGGCATCATGCCCGACATCGAGCGCCACATGACCCGCTGCCTGAATTCCGCGCGCATCATGAACATGGCGCCGAAGGAGACGGTCGAGGACCTGATCGCACTCGCCGGCGACATGGCCCGCAAGTTCCCCGCCGACAAGCAGCTCTACATCCGCCCGACCTACTGGTGCGGCGAGACCGACGATCTGGCCCCCATCCCCGAACTCACCAAGTTCCTGATGGTCCTGCAGGTCGCCCCCATGGAGGAGCCGACCGGCTTCTCGGCCATGAAGTCCTCCTACCGCCGCCCCTCGCCCGACCAGGCGCCGACCCTGGCCAAGGCCTCCTGCCTCTATCCCACCAGCGGCGAGGCACTGCTCGAGGCGCGCCGCAACGGCTACCAGAACGCCGCCATGGCCGATGCCAACGGCAACATCGCCGAATTCGCCACGGCCAACCTGTTCATCGCCAAGGACGGGCAGGTCCACACGCCGGTGCCCAACGGCACCTTCCTGAACGGCATCACGCGACAGCGTGTCATCGGCCTGCTGCAGGACGCCGACCAGACCGTCGTCGAGCGCACCCTGACCTGGAAGGACCTGGAGAGCGCCGACGAGATCTTCTCGACCGGCAACTACAGCAAGGTCGTGCCGCTGCGGAAGTTCGGCGACCGCGACATGCAGCCCGGGCCGATCTACCGCAAGGCGCGCGAGCTCTACTTCACCTTCGCGCGCGATACCGGATACCGGCTGTGAAGAGGCCCGCTCCCGTGTGGAACCACTATCCTTGCACTGGTGGCAATTAAATGTGAATATTAGGAAGAGGCTCACAGTATCCATCTTAGATGTGAGCCTTTCCTCCGCAAGATTGCGGCGTCACAACGAAAAACAATGAAACCTGACGTGCGGCGAATTGTTTTCGCCTGGCGACCTTTTTTCGCCGCGTCTTCAGCGATCCCGCGCCTCACGCAAGGACAGGGAGTTTCTTCATGACCAAGAAAGAATCGATCAAGACTCTGATCTGGGGCGCCGTTGGCGGTGCCGTCCTGACGGTGGCCGTCGGTTTCGGCAGCGGCTGGCTGGTTGCCGGAGGTACGCGCGACAAGGAAGTCGCCATGGCGTGGGTCGATGCCCAGGCCTCGGTCTGCTCGTCGCTCGTCCACGAGCATCGCCGGTTGACGAGCGATTCCAGCGATCTCTCCGGTTACGGCGCGCGCGCCGCGCGCGATGACCTGGCCCAGGCCAATGCCATCGTTCTGACCGGCAGCGAAGCTGCTGACCCGGCTGTCCTGCGCGCCTGCGCCAAGCTGCTCGACAAGAAGAGCACCTGAGCCTGTCGCCGTTCCCAGCCGCGGCCGCGATTGGCCGGCGGCTGGGAACCGGCACCGGCCAGGATCGACGGCGGGGTTTTCTTCGCCTATAGACGCCGTCCTGAAAGCGACAGCGGCCCGCCGCGCCCTTGGTTGAGGCGGCCCAGCCCGTCGCGCCAACCACGACGGCGATCACCATGAACAAGGCACACGAATTCAACCGGCAGCGCTGGAACGAGGTCACCCCGGTCCACGTCGAGAGCGAGTTCTACGACGTCGCGGGTTTCATCGGCGGCCGCGACACGCTGGGACCCGTCGAACGGGCCGCGCTGGGCGATCTTTCGGGCAAGCGCGTGCTGCACATGCAGTGCCATTTCGGCATGGACACGCTTTCGATGGCGCGCAGCGGTCCCGCCGCCGTGGTCGGCCTCGATTTCTCGGATGTCGCGCTGGCCAAGGCGCGCGACCTGGCCGAACGCACCGGCCTTGCCGACACGGTGCGTTTCGTCGAAGCCGACGTCACCCGGGCCGACAAGGTCTCCGGCGGCGCCTTCGACGTCATCTACACAAGCTTCGGCACCATCGTCTGGCTGGAGGATCTGCAGGGCTGGGCCGATACCATCGCGGCCAACCTGGCGCCGGGCGGGTTCTTCTATTTCCTCGACAGCCATCCGCTCTCGATGCTGTTCGACGGCGACCACGTCGAACCGCGCGTGAAGTATCCCTACTTCCACAACACGCAGGCCGATATCTCGCCTGCCGGCGAGATCGACTACGCCGATGCGGAGTACAAGGTGCAGAACGAGGGCCACGAGTTCTCCTGGCCGCTCCAGGACATCTTCGGCACCCTCGAGAAGGCCGGCCTCAGGGTCCACGAGGTCCGCGAGTACCCGTTCACGGCCTGGCGCCAGTTTCCCGACATGGAAGAGGCAGACGACGGCTACTGGTACCGCAGGCAGGGCAACGCCGAACTGCCGCTCCTGCTCGGCTTCAAGGCGAAATGGTAGAACAAGGGGGAATGCCCGTGCGTTTCGAAGGAACCGAGTCCTACATCGCGACCGACGACCTGAAGGTCTCCGTCAACGCCGCGATCACGCTGCAGCGTCCGCTGCTCATCAAGGGCGAGCCTGGCACGGGCAAGACCGTGCTCGCCGCCGAGATCGCACGCGCGCTCGGCAAGAAGCTCATCGAGTGGTCGATCAAGTCGACCACCAAGGCCCAGCATGGCCTCTACGAATACGACGCCGTGGCGCGCCTGCGCGACGGCCAGCTCGGCGACGAGCGGGTCCGCGACATCGCCAACTACATCAAGCCCGGCAAGCTGTGGGACGCCTTCGTTGCCGACGAGGCGCCGGTGCTGCTGATCGACGAGATAGACAAGGCCGACATCGAGTTCCCCAACGACCTGCTGCAGGAACTCGACCGCATGGAGTTCTACGTCCACGAGACGCAGCAGACCGTGAAGGCGGTCCAGCGCCCGATCGTGATCATCACGTCGAACAACGAGAAGGAGCTGCCCGACGCCTTCCTGCGCCGCTGTTTCTTCCACTACATCCGCTTTCCCGACGCGCAGACCATGGCGGAGATCGTCGAGGTCCATCACCCCGGCATCAAGCAGCGTCTCGTGAACGAGGCCATGCAGGTCTTCTTCGAGCTGCGCGAGGTGCCGGGCCTCAAGAAGAAACCCTCGACCAGCGAACTGCTCGACTGGCTGAAGCTCCTGATGGCCGACGACATCAGCCCCGAGGCGCTGCGCTCGAAGGACACCGGCTCGGTCATCCCGCCGCTCTACGGTGCCCTGCTGAAAAGCGAGCAGGACGTCCACCTGCTCGAGCGCCTCGCCTTCCTGCACCGCCGCGAGCGCGGCTGAGGCCAGGGAGCGGGCGGTGTTCGCCAACCTCTTCACCGAACTCAAGGAGGCCGGCGTGCCGGTCAGCCTGCGCGAGTATCTCGACCTCCTGGAAGCCACCGATGCCGGCGTGGCCGGATACAGCGTCGAGGATTTCTACTTCCTGGCGCGTGCCGCTCTCGTGAAGGACGAGCGCCACCTGGACCGGTTCGACCGGGTCTTCGGCCACGTCTTCAAGGGCCTGGAAGCGCCCGGGGACGAGGTCGTGGAGATTCCCGAGGAGTGGCTGAGGAAGATGACCGAGCTCAACCTCTCCGACGAGGAGAAGGCCGCGATCGAGGCCATGGGGGGCTGGGAGAAGCTGATGGAGACGCTGAAGCAGCGTCTGGAGGAGCAGAAGAAGCGCCACCAGGGCGGCTCCAAGTGGATCGGCACCGGCGGCACCTCGCCCTTCGGCGCCTATGGCTACAATCCCGAGGGCGTGCGCATCGGCCAGGACGGCAACCGCAACTTCTCGGCGGTCAAGGTCTGGGACAAGCGCGAGTTCAAGGATCTCGACGGCGACACCCAGATCGGCACGCGCAACATCAAGGTCGCCCTGCGCCGCCTGCGCCGCTTTGCCCGCGAGGGTGCCGCGACCGAGCTCGACATCGACGACACCATCGCCTCGACCGCGAAAAATGCCGGCTGGCTCGACCTCAAGATCGTGCCCGAGCGCCACAACGCCGTGAAGGTCCTGCTGCTGCTCGACATCGGCGGCTCGATGGATTGGCACGTCAAGGCCTGCGAGGAGCTGTTCTCGGCCGCGCGCAGCGAGTTCAAGCACCTGGAGACCTACTACTTCCACAACTGCCCCTACGAGGGCCTGTGGCGCGAGAACGGCCGTCGCCACCGCGAGCGCACGCCGACCTTCGAGATGCTCCACACCTACCCCAGCGACTACAAGCTGGTCTTTGTCGGCGACGCCTCGATGAGTCCCTACGAGATCGCCATGCCCGGCGGCAGTGTCGAGCACTACAACGAGGAATCGGGCGAGGTCTGGCTGCGCCGGATTCTCGGCGTCTATTCCCGCGCCATCTGGCTCAACCCGGTGCCCCAGGAACGCTGGCGCTACACCGGTTCGATCGGCATGGTCAGCGAGATCATGGAAGGCCGCATGTTCCCGCTGACCCTGGAAGGCCTCGACAGCGCGATGCGCGAGCTGAGCTAGGGCCGCTCGCCCGGCTCTACACCGAAGCGCATCAGCCGCATCGCCCGCCAGAGCGCCAGCATGGCTTGCCGCAGGGCGATGCCGTCGCGCGCCAGCAGGCGGCAGAACAGTCCCGTCGCACCCGGCAGCGCGGACACCCCGCCATGGACTCCCTCGATGCCCTCGAGGGCGGTGCGCCAGCCTGCAGCCAGCGCCTCATCGGCACCGGGGCCGGCCAGACCGACGCTGGCATGCACGGCATATCCTGCCATGACACCCTCCTCGTCCAGCACGGCGCCATCGACGACAAGGCGGTCCAGTGCCAGCAAGGTGCCGCTCCCGTCGCGCAACGACGTCTCCGCCGACAACCCCGTGAATCGTTCCCCCGCCCTCTGCGGGTCATGCGCCAGGTAACCGTCGCACCACATCACGCTGGCGCCCGCCTGCAGCACGATCTCCAGCGTGGTCGCGACATCGGCACGGGGAAACAGGATCATGGGGCGGGGCAGGTATTCCAGGAGCGCTCCCTCGCCCACGACGATGCGCGCATCCTGACGCGCGCAGCCGCCCGCCATGCTGTGCACGACGCTCGACCCCTGGGTCGTGACATGGGCCTGGGCACCGGCCTGGACCGTCACCGCCATGGCCACCCGGTCGCCCTGCAGCAGCCCCGCGCCCAGCGACTGCAGCAGGACCGTCGCCATCCCGTTGGGCTCTGCATCGAGCTGCAGGCAGCGGCTGACGTGGAAGGGGAAGCCGGCATACTGGCGCAGCAGATAGCTCTCGCCGGCGGGCGCGCGCGCAAACACCAGGTCGAGCTGGGGGGGGGGCGCCTCTCCTCGGGCGTTCACGAGGCCGCGTCGAACAGCACGTCGCGCCCGATCGCGGCGACCACCGCATCGACACCCTCGCCGCTGCGGCAGTTGGTCACCAGCACCAGCCGGTCACCGCGCACGGCACGCGCCTCGGCGACCATGGCCTCGAGATCGACGCCGACATGGGGCGCCAGGTCCGGCTTGTTGATGATCAGGAGGTCGGCCTGCACCACGCCCGGACCCTTCTTGCGCGGGATGTCGCCGCCGCCGGCGACATCGATGACGAAGAGCCAGTAGTCGACCAGCTCCAGCGAGAAGGTCGAGGCCAGGTTGTCGCCGCCCGATTCCAGCAGGATCAGGTCGAGCGGGGAAAAGCGCTGCTCCAGCAGGTCGGCGGCATCGAGATTGAGCGTCGGGTCCTCGCGGATCACCGTGTGCGGGCAGGCGCCGGCCTCCACCGCCAGCACCCGCTCAGGCGCGATCAGCCCGCTGCGCCGCAGCCGCTCGGCATCTTCCTTGGTGACAAGATCGTTGGTGATGACGGCAAGGCGCGTGCCGCGCACGGCAAAGCGCGGGATGAGCTGTTCGAGCAGCGCCGTCTTGCCCGATCCCACCGGCCCGCCGATGCCGACACGCGCCGCGCCGGGGTGTTGTGCCGTCTCTGCGCTCATGCCTGTTCCCGCGTTGCCATCGGGCGCCACCTTGCCATGGCCGCCCTCAGTTCGCGAACAGGCGGGCATCGCCCGTCTCGTGGCGCATCACCGCGATCTCGGCGGCCGGCACGAAGGCATGGGGGCGCTCCGGGCAGGGCCGTGCCAGGACGGCAGCGATGACCTGCCGCAACGCGGCGATCATCGCCTGCGCCTCGACCGGTCCGATCAGCGCCAGGCGCACACCGGCCTGGCCGATGCCAGCCGCGACCACAAAGGCCGAGACCGCCTCGGCGGCTTCCCGCGCCAGCCCGGCGCCGCCCCAGACCACGCCCTGGGCAACCGGAAGATGGCCCAGCACGCGGCCGGACCGCTGCGCCGCCTGGAAGGCTGCCGCACCGGGTGTACCCATGGTGACGTGGCTCCTCACCAGCGCACGGCCCAGGCGCCGCGAGCCCTCGCGCTGTTCGCTCGCCAGGCTCATCGCCTCGACCTCGCGGTCGAGCCGGCCCAGGCTGTCGATGTCGCCTTGTGCGGCCAGCGCCGCGCGCAGCACCGGCCGGTCGGCGCTCGCCCAGCGCCGGGTGAGCTGTGCCGTCGCAAAGGCCGTCACGCCGGCGCCGTCGCGCACCAGGCCATCGGCCTTCAGGGTCTCCAGGCCCCAGGAAAAGCCGAAGCCGCCGGAGGGAAAGGCGCTGTCGCCCATCTGCAGGGCAAGCAGCAGGGCCACGGCATCAGCCATCGGCCCGCCGCACCCGGCCGTCCTCCAGGAAGGCCGCGACCCGTTCCAGGTACGCCGCCTCCGGCCCCTCCAGCGCCACCATCAGCCGCGCACCCTCGAAGTGGACGCGCCAGTGCAGGTTGCCGGCGTGGTAGCCCAGTTCCAGGGCGGCGGCGGCATCGCGCGGCACCAGCGCCAGCCAGCGCTGCACCGCCGAGCGCACGACGATCGCCCGCGCCTCGTCCAGCAGCAGCACCGCGCCGTCCTCCAGCATGGTGTCGCGCGCTAGGGCGATCGCGCAGTCGGTGCCCTTGTCGGTCGTCGCGCGCAGCCGGTGGCGCGCCATGTCGCGCGGCTCCAGCACGATGGTCTCGACCGCGCCGCGATGCTCGAGGCCGTGCAGGCGCTCGTGCAATGCGGGATCGCCGGCCAGGCCCAGGATGGTGTCGAACTTCAGCATGGCGCCACGATGCCGCTCCCGGTGCGCCGACTCAAGGTCGCCGTCGCGGCAGGCGGCACTTGCCACGGGCCGGGCGGCGTGTACCAGATGCGCCTCCCCTGCGGCGGCACTCCATGAAACCTCTCGACATCCTCGTTGTCATCGCCGTGCCCGTGATCTGGGGTTTCGGTTTCACCCTGGCCAAGGACACCTTTGAGGCCTTCCCGCCGATCTTCCTGATGAGTCTGCGCTTCGGCATCGCGGCACTCATCCTGATCTGGTTCGTGCGTCCGCTCTGGGACCGCGCCGGGCGCCTGCTTGCGACCACCTTCGTCGGCGGCGCCGTCGCCTACAGCCTGCAGTTCACCGGCCTGTCGGGCATGTACGCCTCGACCGCCGTGCTGGTCGTCCAGCTCGAGGTCGTCTTTGCCTCGCTGCTCGCCGCCGTCATCTTCAAGGATCGCCTGAACCGCTGGCAGGTCGGGGCCATGGTCATCGCCCTGGTCGGCATCGGCTTCATTGCCGGCGACCCGAAGATCCAGGGCGATCCCTGGCCCTTCGCCATGGTCGTGCTGGGCGGCCTCTCCTGGGCCGCCGGCCAGATCCTGGTGAAGTCGCTGGGTCCTGTCGGCGGCCTGCGCCTGATCGCGTGGTTCGCCGCCTTCTCGGCGCCCCAGTTCCTTCTCGCTTCCCTCATCTTCGAGGAGGGCCAGTGGCATGCCGTCACCACCGCCGGCTGGAGCGACTGGGCCAAGGTCTTCTACCTCGCCGTCATCATGACCGCGGCGGGCTACGCCCTGTGGTACCGCCTGGTCGGCATCTACCGGCTCAACCAGATCGTGCCCTTCCTGCTGCTCGTGCCGGTCACCTCGATCGCCGGCGGCATCCTGGTCCTGTGCGAGGAGCTGACCACCCATGTCGCGATCGGCGGCGCCATCGTGCTGGCCGCCGTCACCTTCATCCACCTTTCCCAGTCGCGCCCGCCGGCCCTGCGCGGTGCGGCACGCGACGACGCTCCGCTGCTGCCCCGCGACGAGTAGCGCGGGGCCGCCGGCCCCTTCTTTCCACACCGATGCCACACAAAGATCACAGCCGCTCCGTCAGGCTGCCTCTTTCCCGCGCTTGACTGGTTCGCGACGGTCGCTGGCCGGGTCCCCCGGCCCGCGCCTGATCCGGACCGGTCAGGAGAGAGGTCATGTCTGTTGCCCTGCCCGAACCGGGCACCCGTCTGGAACTGCGCGACGGCCATGCCCATGGCAGGGTCATCGCCTGCTGGGTCCTGGTCGCCTCCGGCCGTGTCGAGAGCCGGGCGACCACCCTGGCCGTGCTCCGGCCGACCGGCTCGTCGCAGGCCGACGCCGCCTGCTGCTACCTCGTCGTGCGCCCGCCCTCACCCCAGCCAGAACCGGAGAAGCACCATGCTCAACCTTCGCAAGCAGGAACCGCCTAGGCCCTCCGACAGCCCGGCCCCGGTTCCCGCGCAGAAATCCGTCTACGAACGTTTCCCTTCGCCCAAGCCTGAGGCCGCCCCCGCCATGAACGCCACCACGACCCAGCCTGCTGCCGCTGCCGCCACCGACGACGGCCCGACCGATTTCGTCATCGGCCGGGGCACGCGCCTGAAGGGCGAGATCGAGGCCGCCGGCGATGTCATCGTCGAGGGCACGGTCGAGGCCTCGATCCGCGCCGCCACCATGCGCATCGCCGCGGGCGGTTCGGTCACCGGCGACGTCGAGGCGCCCAATGTCGAGGTCCGCGGCCGTTTCGAGGGCACGCTCAACGTGCGCGAATGCCTCACCGTGTCCGGCGAGGGCCATGTCTCGGGCACCGTGCGCTACGGCGAACTCAAGGTCGACCGCGGCGCCCGCATCACCGGCGACATCGCCCTGGTCGACGACAAGCCCAGGACGCGCACGGCGGCGGCCGAGGTCAAGCCGCAGGCCTAGCGGCCGCCCTGCGGCCCGTCGGGGCGAGCGTTCTCCCCGCCCCGCCACAGCTCGATGCCGCGCTCGGCGGTGCGGCCGACGACATAACCGCCCACGCCGATGGTCATCAGGTCCCACAGCCGCTCGGGCAGGTCGAGCGCGATGCCGACGCCGAACATCGCCTGGGCATAGGGCGCGATCAGGTAATTGTTGGCGATACATGAACTCCGACAGCCAGGAGCCGGTGCTGCGCCACGGCGACCTGCTCTACGTCAATCCCTCGATCCCGCCGCGCCCCGGCGACGACGTGCTGATCGAGCTGGAGGGCGGCGAGGCCTACATCAAGCGCCTGCTGCGCCACTCGCCGCGCGAGGTCACCGTGCAGCAGTACAATCCCGCCTGCGAACTCGTCTTCGACGCGACCGAGGTGCGCAACATCCATCTCGTCGTCGCGGTCATCAAGGTGCGGGTCTGAACGTGCTGCAACATGCATGCAGGCAGGGATCGTCAGGCTGCAACGCATTGCGCGTCGCAGCCTGGAAGCGCGCGACCGCGCGCCGCGGCCAATGCCGCGATAGCCAAGCCTGCGGAGCAGGCGCCCGGCGCTTGAGGGCGCCCTTGTCGATCGATTTCGATCGACAAGGGCAATAGGGTGGTCGCCCCATGACGACACCGCTGCCCGTCTCCAACCGCGATGCCCGCCGCCTGGTGCTTGCCCTGCAGGGCCTTGCCGAGCCGCGTCACCGCCGGCTCGACCGCCAGGGTCTCTACGATCTCATCTGGCGCCTGGGCTACGTCCAGCTCGACAGCATCGCCACGGTCGAGCGCGCCCATCACCTCATCCTCTTCTCGCGCTACCGCACCTACCGCCCGCGCGATCTCGAACGGCTGCTGTCCCGCGACCGCCTGGTCTTCGAGCACTGGACCCATGACGCCTGCGTCATTCCCTCCTGCTGGTACCGCTACTGGCTTCCCCGCTTCGCCCGCCGCCGCACCACCCTGATGGCCAACAACTGGTTCCGCGAGCGCATCGGCGAGGATGCCGAGGGCGTCATCGCCCGCGTGCGCGATCATGTCGCCGAAAACGGCCTGACCCGCTCGCGCGAACTCTCCGCCGCCGAGGAGGATACCCGAAGCGGCCCGTGGTGGGGCTGGGGGCCGGCCAAGTCGGCGCTGGAATATCTCTGGCACACCGGCGAGATCGCCGTCGCCCGCCGCGACAACTTCCAGAAGATCTACGACATCGCCGAGCGTGTGATCCCCGCCGAACACCAAGGTCCCGCCGCCGACGAACACGAGGAGCGCGAATGGGCCTGCTCGGCCGCCCTCGACCGCCTTGGATTTGCCACCCAGGGCGAACTCGCCCGCTACTTCGACGCCTTCTCCCCCGATGTCGCCAGGCTGTGGATCGCCGAAAACCGCCATCGCCTGATGGCAGTCGAGATCGAGGGTGCGCCCGGCCGCAAGCCGCGCATGGCCTGGGCCTGGGCCGACGTCGAGGAACGCCTCGCCGATGCACCGACGCCCCTTCCCGGCCTGCGCCTGCTGGCCCCCTTCGACCCCATCGTGCGCGACCGCAAGCGCGCCGAGCATCTCTTCGGCTTCGACTACCGCTTCGAGGCCTTCGTGCCTGCGCCCAAGCGCCAGTACGGCTACTACGTCCTGCCGATCCTGGAAGGCGACCGCCTGACCGGCCGCGCCGACCTCAAGACCGACCGCCAGGCCTCCACCCTCGCCCTGCAGGGCCTCTGGTGGGAGGCCGGCGTGAAATCCGGCGCCGGAAGGCGGGCAGCACTTGCCGCCGAACTCGCACGTCTCGCCCGCTTCGTCGGCGTCGAACGTGTCCTCGACCGCTGCGGCGGACTCGAAGCCTGAGCATCAGGCATCATTGTCTCCCGCCCCCAACCCGCTAAGCTCATGCCATGAACGAACTGCGTCCCATCGTCCCTGAGGGTTTCGAGGTCCCCGCCGTGCTGGAGCATCCGCGCTTCCGCCTGCGCATGCTCACCGTCAACGATCTCATCAAGGACTACGACGCGGTCATGACCTCGGTCGCCCATCTGCAGGCGACCTACAGCGCCGTCTCGGGCAGCGACTGGCCGGCCAGCCTCACCCTGGAGGAGGACCTCATCGATCTGGGCTGGCACCAGCGCGAGTTCACCCTGGGCACCTCCTTTGCCTACACCGTGATGGCGCCCGATGGATCCCGCTGCCTGGGCTGCCTCTACATCAACCCGACGCGCAAGGGTGACCACGACGTCGCCGTCACCCTCTGGGTGCGCGCCGACGAACTGGAAACCGGCCTCGACGGCGCCCTCTACGAGACCGCCCGCACCTGGATCGCCCAGGACTGGCCCTTCGCCAACCCCGCCTTCCCGGGCCGCGCCATCGCGGCGGCGGACTGGCGCAACCTGCCGGATCGCCCGTGAACCTGCCGTCTCCCCTCGACCTTTCCGGCCGCACCGCGCTCATCACCGGTTCGACCCGCGGCCTTGGTGCCTCGGCGGCACGATGCCTGGCCGGCCTCGGCGCCACCGTGGCAATCAACGGCCGCGACCCCGCGGTCGTGGCGCAACGCTGCCGCGAGATCGAGGCTTCCGGCGGCAAGGCGCTCGAAGCCGCCTTCGACGTCACCGACCGTGCCGCCATCGCCGATGCCGTCGCAGGCATCGCCGCAACCCGGGGCGGGCTCGACATCCTGGTTGCCAGTGCCGCGTTTTACCTCACCAAGCCCGTCGAGCAGACCAGCGACGACGAGCTGGAGTCCCTCTTTGCCACCAAGTTCTCCTCTGCCTTCGTCGCCGTGCGTTGTGCCATCCCGCACATGAAGGCGCGCGGCTGGGGCCGCATCGTCCTCGTCTCCAGCATCGGCGTCATCGCCTCGGGCGGGCGCGCACCCGCCGATGCCGCTGCCTCGGGCGCACTCGCCACGCTGGCCAAGGCGGTCTCGACCAGCCTGGCGCCCCACGGCATCACCTGCAACGCGGTCGCGCCGGGTTTCATCGACACCGAAATGACCCAGCGTTACCGCGACGAACCGGGCAACGCCGCGTGGATCGCCGGCCGGGTCCCCGCCGGCCGCTGGGGCCGCCCCGACGAGATCGGCTGGCCGATCGCCTTCCTGTCGACCGAGGCCGCATCCTTCATCACCGGCCACACGCTGATCGTCGACGGCGGCATCACCAGTTCCTACTGACCGGGGCACGAACGATGCAGCAGGACGCCATCAACCCGAACCCCTTCGACCTCACCGGGCGTGTCGCGCTGGTCACCGGATCGACCCGCGGGCTGGGCCTG
>JAQCLG010000187.1 GCA_027592745.1 Pseudomonadota bacterium
ATTGCCCTGGTCGGCGGCGAGGCGATACCACCGCACGGCTTCGGCATAGTCCTGCGGCACGCCGGTGCCTTCGTAGTACATGACGCCGAGGATGGACTGGGCATAGGCATTGCCCTGCTCGGCCAGTGGTCGCCATTCGTGCAGCGCCGTCGCGTAGTCACCGCGATTGTAGGCGTCCACGCCATCCTGGTAGTCAGCCCAGGCAGGCCAGACGACCAGCATCACCAGCACGGCGCAGAGGCGTTTCATAGCCAATCTCCCGGTTGATACGGGAGTGTAGCAACCGTCAGCCCACGAGCGCCACCGGGACTGCCCGAGGCACAGCGACGGGCTTCAATTCGCCTCCAGTCGGAGAGGCACTCTAGCAGCTCATGCCGCCACCAGCATTGGCTACCGGGATCTGACGATGATCGTTAAATCGATTGGCCCGAGGAGATGCCAATTGTCCCCCCGGTCGTCCCCCCGAACACGAAAGGGGTCAGCGCCATTCACGCTAACCCCTTGATTTAGTGGTGCCGCCGCTCAGGATTGAACTGAGGACCTCATCCTTACCAAGGATGCGCTCTACCACTGAGCTACGGCGGCATTTAAACCGGGCCGGAACCTGCCACAGTGCCCCCGGTGAAGCAAGAGAGCGCAAGCGCCAAATCGATGTCTGCAAAAACGCCCCCCGCGAAGAAACCCTCGCCCTCCGAAACGGCCCGCGCCGCCCGGCTTGCCGAGGCCCTGCGCGAGAACCTGCGCCGGCGCAAGTCGCAGGCGCGCGAGCGCAAGGACGGCGAAGACGACAAGGACGCCGGTTCCTGAACCCTGCGGCTGGCGCGCTTTTTGCTTGTTGCGGGTCATACAATGACCCGTACCATCGTTTCTGTCCCGCTTCTGGCCATGGTTGTCCTGCTTGCTGGCGCATCCCTGCGCCCGCTGGCGGCCGCCGACGTGCTCGACTTCTTCCGTATCCGCTCGACCATCCTCGAGGAGACCGAATCCGGGCGCACCGGTCGCGGCGCGGTCGACAGCAGTGCCATCCTGGGAACCTGGGCGCGCTGGAGCGGCTCGGTGGTGCGTGTCCTCGACCCCCAGCCCGGCCTCTGGCTGATCCTGGTCGAGATGGACCCACCAGGGAGCAGTTCGGCGAGCCATGACCTGGAGGTCTGGAGCGACGACCCCCTGGCGCTCCAGCTCACGCCGGGTCAGGAGGTCACCGTGAAGGAGACCATCGTCGACTACCACCGCCTGCCGGGCGCGGTGATCCACATCGTGATCGACGCACGAAGCTGACCTGCGCGTCCCCGCGGCACGAAAATGCCGCGCTGCCGCCGCTTGGGCGCCCTTGTCCACGACGAAGATGGCCGCGGCCGGCGAGCAAGCCTTCGCGCCGGTGCCTAGTGCGTGTATGAGGGGGCGCCCCGCAGCCAGGAGCACCAGAGGTCGTGGATCGTATTGCCATCACGGGCGGAACGCCGCTGAAGGGCGAAATCGCCATCGCCGGCGCCAAGAACTCGGCCCTCAAGCTGATGGTCGCCTCGCTGCTCACCGACCAGCCGCTCGAGCTCGAGAACGTTCCCGCGGTGGCCGACGTCACCGCGCTGGTACGCATCCTGGAGGAACTGGGCGTCGTGGCGACCGCGCAGGCCGGCTGCATGCGCCTGGATGCCGGCAGCATCGCCTCGACCGTTGCGCCTTACGACCTCGTGCGCAAGATGCGCGCCTCGGTCCTCGTCCTGGGGCCGCTGCTGGCGCGCTGCAGGCAGGCGCGTGTCTCGCTGCCGGGCGGCTGCGCCATCGGCACGCGGCCCGTCGACCTGCACATCCACGGCCTCGAGGCCCTGGGTGCGGAGATCGTGCTCGACCAGGGTTATCTCGTCGGCCATGCCCGCGGCGGCCTGGTCGGCGCCGACATCCGCTTTCCCCAGGTCTCGGTCGGCGCCACCGAACACGTCATGATGGCCGCCACCCTGGCCCGCGGCGTCACCGTCCTGCGCAATGTCGCGCGCGAACCCGAGATCGTCGATCTGGCCCGCTGCCTGGTCGCCATGGGCGCGCGCATCGAGGGGGCAGGCGGCGAGGCGATCCGCATCGAGGGGGTCGAGCGCCTGGGCGGGGCCAGGCACCGGGTCATTCCCGACCGCATCGAGACCGGCACCTACATCATGGCCGCGGCCGCGACCGACGGCGAACTGGAGCTGCTCGACACCTCCCTCGACCACCTGGGCGCGGCGGTCGATGCCCTGGAGCGCTCGGGCGTGGCCGTCGAGGCGACCAACCGGGGCATCCGCGTGCGCCGGGCCAATGGCCGTCTTGCCGCCGTCGATGCCGCGACCGCGCCCTATCCGGGGTTCCCGACCGACCTGCAGGCCCAGATGATGGCGCTGATGACCACGGCGCGTGGCGAATCCCACCTGGAGGAGAACATCTTCGAGAACCGCTTCATGCACGTTCCCGAACTGATGCGCATGGGCGCCGACATCCAGGTCCACGGCGGCTCGGCCATCGTCAACGGCGTGGCGCGCCTGCGCGGGGCGCCGGTCATGGCCACCGACCTGCGCGCCTCGGTCTGCCTCGTCCTGGCAGGGCTGATCGCCGAGGGTGAGACCGTGGTCAATCGCGTGTACCATCTCGACCGCGGCTACGAGCGTCTCGTCGAGAAGCTCGGCGCCTGCGGCGCGTTGATCGAACGGCAAAGCGGCTCGGCATGAACGAAGAACGGCTCCGATTGAAGGCATCCGACGACGAGGACCTCGAGGTCTTCTCCGGCCTGCTGCAGGACGCCCCGATGCCGCTCTCGGAGGTCACCCATCTGGCGGACGACAGCTGTTTTGCCGCGCTGTTCCGCCGTTACCTCTACGAGCAGGTGCACGACCATTCCAGCGCCGACCAGCTGCAGGAGATCGACTGCGCCCTGGTCTTCGAGGGGGTCCGCTCGGCGGAGGCCTGGGACATCGGCGGCCTGGGCGGGCGCGGCTCGGTCGAGCTGATGACCATCGTCAGCGAGGCGATTCCGGGCGGCGTCTCGATCACGCTGGTCTTCCACGGCGGCGGCCACATCGGCCTGGAAGCCGAGGCGATCAGCGGCCGCCTGGTCGATATCGGGGAGCCGACCAGGGCCTCGCGCCGGCCACGGCATTCGCCGCTCTTCGATTTCTGAGGCCGGTGCGGAACGCGCCATGGTCGCCGCCGCGGAACGCATTTCCGACATCCGTCTCGACGACCGGCTGATCAAGCGCCGCAGTCCCGAGATCGAGCACGAGATGGGCGTGGCGATCTACGATCTGCTCGAAACCAACCGTTTCGTGCCTGCCGATGCCCCGCCCGGCCCCTATCATGTGCTCCTGGCGATCCGCGACGGGCGCACCCTGGTCTTCGAGATCATGGACGAGAAGGACCAGCCGCTCTCGGAGGTGCCGGTCGGGCTCAGCGCCTTCCGCCGTATCGTGAAGGACTATTTCACCGTCTGCGAAAGCTACTTCGAGGCGATCCGCCATGCCCCGGCCTCGCGCATCGAGGCTCTCGACATGGGCCGCCGCGGCCTGCACAACGAGGGCGCGGTCCTGCTCCAGGAATCGCTTGAGGGCAAGATCGAGATCGACGAGGAGACCGCCCGCCGCCTGTTCACCCTGATCTGCGTCCTGCACATCAGGGCGTGAGGGGATGTCGGCGCTTCCCGGTGCGGTGCTCTTTGTCTGCAGCTACAACGCCGTGCGTTCGCCCATGGCCGAAGGCCTGCTCAAGCAGGTCGCGGGCAACAGCATCTTCGTCGATTCCGTCGGCGTGCAGCATTCCGACGGGCCCGACCCCTTCATGGTGACGGTGATGGAGGAGATCGGCATCGACATGAGCCGGCACCGGCCCAAGACCTTCGACGACCTCGAGGACGAGGCCGAGAGCTACGATCTCGTGATCACCCTGTCGCCCCAGGCCCAGCATCGCGCCATCGAACTGACCCGTTATGCCGCCATCGAGGTCGAGTTCTGGATGACGATGGATCCCACGGGCCTGGAGGGCAGCCGCGAGGTCATGCTCGATGCCTACCGCCAGGTGCGCGAGCACCTGCGCCTGCGCATCGCCGAGCGTTTTCCCCTGCGTCCGATGGCGTCGGCCTGACCGCCGGGTCCGACCGCCGGACTTGACCCTGCCGGTGGCACGCAACATGTTGCCCGCCGCCCGTTCGCCTTCCGCGAGCGGCTCCTGCCTGAGGACGAGATCCACCATGGCCGCCAGCGGACCGCCCATCCTCGTTCTGGCATCCCAGTCGCCGCGCCGCCTGGCGCTGCTGGCCCAGGTCGCCATCGTGCCCGCCGAGGTCTGCCCGGCCGATCTCGACGAAAGCCCGCTAAGGCGCGAGCTGCCGCGCCCCCATGCCCTGCGCCTGGCCGAGGCCAAGGCCCGTGCGGTGGCGCAGCGTTTCCCCGATGCCGCAGTGCTGGGCGCCGACACCGTGGTCGCCTGCGGCCGCCGCATCCTGCCCAAGACCGAGGATGAGGCCGCGGCGCGTGCCTGCCTCGATCTGCTGTCCGGGCGCAGCCACATCGTCCATGGCGGCATCTGCGTCATGCTGGGCGGGCGGGCCTATGCCCGCCATGTCGAGACCCGGGTCACCTTCAAGCGCCTCTCGCGCGCCGAGATCGAAGCCTACATCGCCAGCGGCGAATGGCGCGGCAAGGCTGGCGGCTACGCCATCCAGGGCCGCGCCGCCGCGCTGGTCAGCCGCATCAACGGCTCCTACAGCAATGTCGTCGGCCTGGGCCTCCACGAGACCGTTTCCCTGCTGCACGGCCTGGGCGTGACGTCATGACCATCGATACCATCCTTGCCGAAACGACGCCGCGGGCCATGCGCATCGCCCTGATGGAAGGCGACCGGCTGGTCGAGCTCCACATCGACCGTCCTGGCCAGGGCCATCGCGAGGGCGATGTCTTCATCGGCCGGGTAAGCCGCGTCGTTCCGGCGCTCGAAGCCTGCTTCGTCGATCTCCCCGAGGGCGTCAGCGGGTTCCTGCGCACGCGGGATGCCGATCTCCAGGGCGGCGGCGAGCCGATCGGGCGGCTGGTCCACGAGGGCGAGAAGATCGCCGTGCGGGTCAAGGCCGAGGCCCATGAAGAGAAGGGACCGCTGCTCACCCGGCGCTTCGAGGACAGGGACGGCGCCATCGCCGCCGCCGCCGTGCGCAGCAAGGGGCCGCGCCTCGTCGCACGGGCGCGCATGCTGCTGGTGCGCCTGGCCGACGAACATCCCGCCGCGCGCATCGTTGCCGACAGCCCGACCGAACTGGTCGCCCTGCGCAAGCGCGAACGCAGCGGCGAGGCCGTGCTGCACCAGGGTGCCGGCCTGTTCGAGACCGCGGGTGTCGAGGAGCAGATCGAGGCCGCCCTGGCGCCCCGCATCGCCCTGCCGTCGGGCGCCAGCCTGCTGTTCGAACCCGGCCGCACCCTCACGGCCATCGACATCGACACGGCGCGTGCCAGCGAAAGCGGCCGCGATCCCCTGGCGGCCAACCTGGAGGCGGTGCCGGTGATCGCGCGCCACCTGCGCCTGCGCAACATCGGCGGGCTCGTTGTCGTCGACTTCCTCAACATGAAGGGGGAGGAGGCCCCGCGCCGCCTGATGCAGGGCCTTGCCGAGGCGTTGGGGGCCGATCCCGCCGAGACCGCAAGCGATGGCCCCTCGCGATTCGGCGCGGTCGAGATCGCACGGCGCCGGCGCGGTCCCACCCTGGCCGACACCGTCGGCTCGCCGGCCCTAGCCGCCTGCGAGGCCGTGATCCGCCGGCTGCGCCGCGAGGCTGCCATGCAGGGCGGCGCGAGCCTGGTGGTGCGTGCCGCGCCGGAGGTCGCACGCCTGTTTGCCGGCGACGACGGCGGCCGGGCCATCGCCAACTGGGTCGGCCGGCGCCTGGAGCTGGTCAGCGAGCCGGGCCGGGCCCCTCACGAAACCGACATTGCCGCGGAACTCTGACGATGACGCAACGTGGACGATCTCGGAACGACGGTCTCTGCCCCATGTGCGGCGCCCCCAGCGCGCCCGAGACGAACCCCTTCTGCTCGCCGCGCTGCCGGATGCGCGACCTTGCCCACTGGATCGGCGCCGCCGAGCCCTATGTCATTCCCGGCCCGGCACTGGCGCCGGGCGGGGAGGGCTTCGACGCCGACGACAGGGCGCTCTGGGAAGAGGCCCTGGCGGCGGCCGGCGAAGCCCCGCCCGACAACGTCATCCACGCCGACTTCCGCCGCCGCAGGCGCCTCGATCCCGACACGGACGAGGATTGAACCCGGCCTGCCCAGGACGCTGGACAAGCCGCCGCGAATTTCCTACACAAGCCCGCCGCTACGGCCC
>JAQCLG010000188.1 GCA_027592745.1 Pseudomonadota bacterium
GCCGCTAGCATAGAGCGGTGGTGCCGCCGTCACACAAGCACCGCCGCTACCAGGTTCCGCTCTGCGGCAGGAGACGCCGATGAAGTTGCTGCCCCTGTCCCCCGCGTTCGGGGTCGAGGTGACCGGCCTCGACCTTGCCCGTCCCTTCGGCGAGGACACTGCCGTCATGCTGCGCCGCGCCTATGGCGAACACCGCCTGCTGCTGCTGCGCGACCAGGACCTCGACCAGGCCGCGCAGCTGCGTTTCGCCACCCTGTTCGGGCCGGTCTCGCACCGCGGCGCCTTCATGAAGGAAGCCGACGCCAGCCATGTCTCCAACGCCCGCCCCGACGGCATCCTGGGCAGCGGCGTGCTGCACTTCCATTCCGACCACACCTTCTTTCGCCATCCCCTGAAGGCGATCTGCCTCCATGCCCTCGAGGTGCCCTCGGCCGGGGGCGACACGCTGTTTGCCGATGTGCTGGCCGCCTACGACCACCTGCCCGCCGCGCTGAAGGCGCGTATCGCCGATCTCTCCTCGCTCCAGCTCTTCGACTACAGCGGCGACTACAACCGGCGCACCCTGGAGAAGGACGCACCCGCCGATGCGCCGCGCTGCTGGCATCCGCTGGTGCGCGAGGAGCCCGAGAGCGGCCGCAAGGCCCTGTTCGCCCACATGCACACCACCGCGGCGATCTCGGGCCTGACCGATGCCGAGGCCGATGCGCTGATGGAGGAACTGGCAGCCTTTGTCGCCGATCCCGCCATCGGCTACCGCCATGTCTGGCGGGCGGGCGACGTGCTGCTGTGGAACAACATCGCCCTGCAGCATGCCCGCACCGATTTCGATCCGCGCCAGAAACGCACCCTGCGCCGCGTGCCCATCGCCATCAGCGAGGCCGAGGCGCGCGAGGAAACCGCGCAGGCGGCCTGAGTTCGTTCGGCGACGATGGTCCGGCCGGTCCGCGCAGCACAGCGGACATTCACGATCCCGCGACTCAAAGGAGAAGTGTCATGTACGGAGAACAGACCGGCGGCCTGGCCGCGCAGAAGAAGAAACACGAGGTCGCGGGCCTGTCGTCGATTCCCTCGGCGAACCCGGACCGCGCGGAGCCCGGGCCCGTCGTCTCCGACCAGATGATCGCCATGCGCGACGGCGTGCAGCTGGCGACCGACGTCTATCTCCCGGCGGGCGAGGGACCGTTCCCCACGGTGCTCACCCGCATGCCCTACGGCAAGACCGAGCCCTACTGCTACATGCCCGTGATCGCGGCGTTCTGGGTGCGCAAGGGTTATGCCGCCGTGGTTCAGGACGTGCGCGGCAAGTGGGGTTCGGAAGGCCACTTCGAGCCCAACCTCAACCGCAACGAGATCCCCGACGGCTACGACACGATCGACTGGATCGCCGGCCAGCCGTGGTCGAACGGCAAGGTCGGCATGTGGGGCGAATCCTACTTCGGCTTCACCAGCTACGCCGGGGCGACCAGCGGCCATCCCGCGCTCGCCTGCATCGCGCCGGGCGACATCAGCCTCGACCGTTATTCCGCGACGATGCGTTACGGCTGCCTGCAGCTCAACACGGTCGGCACCTGGGCGATCTCGATGGCCGACCAGACCTACCAGGACCTCTCGCGGCTGAACTACTGGCACCTGCCGCTCGCCGACATGGCCAACAACGCGGGGGCCTCCTCGAGCTACTTCGACGCGGTGATCGCCAATCCCCACCGCTCGCCGTTCTGGGAGGAGCGCAGCCTGCTCGCCGGCTACGACAGCATCCGCATCCCCGTGCTCCACTGGGGCGGCTGGTACGACAACTACCTCGGCCCGACCATCGCCGACTGGCGGCGCATGGACGCCAACAACGCCGATGCCGGTCACCAGCATCTGCTGATCGGTCCCTGGGACCACGAGTGCACGCCCGACAAGACGCACCGGGTCGGGCTGCTGCCGGTCGCGGACGGCACGCTCGAGGCGCGCTGGGACAATTTCTGCGCCTTCTTCGACCGTTACCTGATGGGTCTCGACAACGGCTTTGGCCGCCAGGGGCCGGTGCGCTACTACGCCATGGGTGCGGACCGCTGGCGCGATGCCCCTTCGTGGCCGCCGCCGCAGACGCGGCTGCAGCCGATCTATCTCCGTTCGGGCGGTGATGCCGTTACCCTGGCGGGCGATGGCCGCCTGACCTGGGACACGCCGGGCCAGGCCGAACCCTCCGACAGCTTCGTCTACGATCCCGCCGATCCGGTCGCCGACACCCTCGACATCGACTGCTGGTCGCTGGCGGCCGGCATGGGCGACCGGCGCGCGATCGAGGAACGCAAGGACGTCCTCGTCTACACCGGCGAGCCCCTCGTCGACGGCTTCGAACTGACGGGACCGGTCACGGCGGTGCTCCACTTCTCCAGCAGCGCACCCGACACGGACGTCACCGTCGCGCTGGTCGATGTAGCGCCGGACGGATCGGCCAACCTGATCCAGGACGGCATCCTGCGCACCCGGCGGCGCAACGGCGTCGATGAAGCCGATGTCATGATGACTCCTGGCGAAGTCTACCGGATGGAGGTCGACGTCTGGTCGACCAGCTACGTCCTCGCCGCGGGACATCGCCTGCGCGTGGAGATCTCGTCGAGCTGCTTCAACCGCTACGACCGCAACCTCAACACGGGCGAGCCCTTCGGCCAGGGCGCCACGCCCGTCAAGGCGACGCAGACCGTCTTCCATGATGCAGCACACGCCTCCCACATCCTGCTGCCGGTCTACTGCGACCAGCGCGCCACGTAGTGCTCCGACGCCCTGCGGAAGGCCGGCTGGGACATCGGCAGGCGGATGCCGTCGGTCCTGTGCTCGTGACGTCGAAGTCGGCATAGTCTTCAAGCACTTGACCCAGTCGGAAGCCCGATAATGATTACCGTCTATGGCCGGAGGAACTCGTCGAGCGTCCAGCTCGTGATGTGGACAATCGGCGAACTCGCCCTCAAGTATGAGCGTCTCGACTACGGGCACGGCCAGAAGTCGACCCGAACCGACGACTATCTCGTCATGAACCCGATGGGTCGCGTTCCGGTCCTGACCGATGGGCCGGTCGTGATGTTCGAGAGTGCCGCGATCCTTCGCTACCTAGGGGCCGCCTACGGCAGCGAGGCCTTCTGGCCACGGGACCCCGCCCGAAGGGGGCCGCTCGATACCTGGGCCGAATGGTGCAAGAACAGCTTCGGCGAAGCCGTGCTGGAGATCTTCGCCTACGATGTGCGCCTGGCGCCGGAGACCCGCGATCCGGCAATTCTCGAACGTGCCACTTCGAAGCTCATCCCCCTGGCCCGCATGCTTGAAGATCGCATCGGCCGCGGCCCCTCGATCGCCGGCCGGGAGTTCACGTTCGCCGACATCGCCTGCGGTCATACCCTCTATCGGTACTTCACGCTGGCGTGGGAACGCCCCCGACTGCCCGGCCTCGCGGCCTACTACGAACGGCTGCAGGATCGCCCCGTATACCGGGAGCATGCGATGGTGTCCTATGAAGACCTGAGAGGGTCTTACTGAAAGCCCCGGCGAGGGCGATGGAGGCGCAGAAGCAATGACCGAACCGATCGTCGAGACCCAGGTGAAGTGGCCGGGCGGCGCCCGTTGCGCCGTCATGCTTTCCTTCGACTTCGATGCCGAGACCCTGTGGATCGGCCGCGACAAGGCCAACTGGAAGCGGCCGGGCACGTTGAGCCAGGGCAAGTACGGCGCCAACCTCGGCGTACCGAAGATCCTGGAGACGCTGGAGGACGCGGGCATCCCGGCCACCTTCTTCGTGCCAGGCTGGACCGCCGAGAACCACACCGGGCGCGTCGAGATGATTCTCGAGCGCGGCCACGAGATCGGCCACCACAGCTATCTCCACGAATGGATCGATCCCGAGGACCCCGCCGCCGAGGAGGCCGAACTCGACAAGGGCCTGGAGGCGCTGGCGAAGACGGTCGGCGTCACCCCGAAGGGCTACCGCTCGCCCGCCGGCGAGACCAGCGGCAGCATGGTGCGCCTGCTCACCGACCGGGGTTTCCTCTACGACAGCTCCATGATGGACGACATCAACCCCTACCGGCATCGCCTGCCGGACGGTTCGCCCGGCGTCATCGAACTGCCCTGGCACTGGAGCCTGGACGACGCGATCTACCTGCTGTTCTCGATCCGCAACCCGCGCCCGGTCTTCACCAACAGCCACATCATGGAGATCTGGCAGGACGAGTTCCGCGAGATCTACGCCTGGGGCGGCCTTTTCGACCTGGTGATGCATCCGCAGGTCATCGGGCGGCCCTCGCGCATCGCCCTGCTGCGGGAGTTCATCGCCTGGATCAAGACCTTCCCCGGCGTCTGGTTCGCCACGGGCAGCGACATCGCCGATGCCTGGCTCGCCCAGGCCGGAGAAGGGGCATGACCGGCCGCTTCGACGGCAAGGCCGCGATCGTCACCGGCGCGGCCGGCGGCATCGGGCGGGCCACGGCCCTGCGCCTGGCGGGCGATGGCGCCCGGGTCTTCGCGGTCGACGTCAAGGAGGCCGAACTGGCCGAAACCGCCGCCATGGCGGGGGGCGCCCCGTTCGAGACCATGCTCGCCGACGTCGCCGACCGCACCGCGCCCGAACGCATCGTCGCCGCGGCGCTGACGGCCTTCGGCCGGCTCGACTTCCTGGTCAACAACGCCGGCATCGGAGGCCGCGGTGGCAGCGTCACCGATACCGGGGACGACGGCTGGGATCGGATCGTCGATATCAACCTCTCCGCAGTCTTCCGCATGAGCCGCGCGGCGCTGCCGCATCTGCCTCGGCCCGGCGGCAAGGTCGTCCACATCAGTTCGGTCTTCGGCATGGTCGGTTTCCCGGAGGGGCCTGGCTACGCCGCGTCCAAGGCCGGTGTCGCCCAGCTCACGCGCCAGATGACCGCCGACTTCGGCGCGCAAGGCATCAACGTCAACGCCATCGCGCCCGGCGTCATCGACACGCCGATGACCCATCGCGCCATCAACGAGGACACCTGGTACCAGGAGGCGATGATCAAGAACACGCCCATGGGCGTGGGCCAGCCGCACGATATCGCCGGCGTCGTCGCCTTCCTGTGCTCCGACGACGCCCGCTACATCGCCGGCCAGGTCATCCCGGTCGACGGCGGCTGGCTTGCGACCCGCTACTGGCCCAGGGAGTGACGCCATGCCCTCGCTCGACGGCCCCGCACTCACCGAACATGGTTTCGGCCGCCGCCTCGCCGTCGAGAACGGCGCTGCCTTTGTTGCCGCGATGGAAGCAGAACCCGAACGCCTGCCAGCCGCCCTGGGCGATGCCCATGGCGTGCTGGTGCTGACCGGCCTAAATGCCATCAGCGACGATCCGGATCTGCTGGTGCGCCTCTCGCGTCCCTTCGGCAGGGAGGTCGAGAACTACCGCCTGACGACGCCGCGCCAGAACCTCGTCCATCCCGAGGTGCCGCATATCTTCATCGTCTCGAACCTGCCGCCGATGAACTTCGCCCCGCCCGAGCGCCCCGATCCGCCGCTGACGGCCGAGGGCGGCCTGCCGCTCCAGTTCCCGCACCGGCGCGGCTGGCACACGGACCAGAGCTTCCGCCGCCCGCCGCCCGACATCTCGCTGTTTTATGCCGTCACCCCCGCGCCGCCCGGCCAGGGCCAGACCCTCTACGCCGACGGCGTTGCCGCCTATGCCGCCCTGCCGCCTGCGCTCAAGGCCCGTATCGAGAACCTGCAGGGCCTCCACGTCGCGCCCTTCCGAGGCTATGGTGAGGATTCGGTGCTGGCGGGCGAGACGCCCAAGCCGCTCGACCCGCGCGACGGCCCCCAGCCCCAGCCGGTCGTGCGCATCCACCCCGAGACCGGTGCCCGGGCGCTTTACCTCTGCGAGCGCGAGCAGATGGACTGGGTCCACGGTCCCTTCGTCGGCATGGAGCCCGGCGTCCACGGCGACGGCGCACGCCTGCTCTACGAACTCATGAGCCACTACACCCAGCCCCGTTTCGTCTATGCCCACGCATGGCAGGCCGGCGACATGGTGATCTACGACAACCGCTGCACCATCCACACCGCGACCTGGTTCGATGCGAAGCAATACGGGCGCCTCATGTGGCGGACCACCGTGTGGGGCAATCCCGGCCCGGCATATGCGGGCGAGGCACGAAGCTGGGACCTCGCCCCGGCCTGAGGACATCCGGGCGATCCGCCCACGCTGCAAGGAGATCACTGCAATGCCAAGCCTCGATGTCGGCGACGCGACGGTTTACTACGAGCAGAATGGTCAGGCCCCCGATCTCTTCTGGGTGCCGGGCGGCGACGGCACGACGCGGGACTATGACG